>NZ_JBEOXE010000008.1:0-190238 GCF_040296485.1 Streptomyces sp. NPDC002138
GGCCAACGGGGTGCAGAAGGTCACCGACATCGTGGATGCGTCGGCCCTCTGGTCGGGAGCGCCGCTCCCCGGGCGCCCCACGTCCACGCCGGGCGGCGCGGCGGTGGGCACGGTGGTGGCAGCGTCCGGGGCCGGGGTGGGCCGGATGCCCGGGTCCGGGGGGCGGAGATCGGTGCCGCGCCGCTCCGCCGACGCGCCGCCCGGCAACCGCAGGTGCCCGGCGAGCAACTGCGGCAGCCCGGCGGGCGGGGGGCGCCGCAGGAGCGCGGGGGCGGTGTCCGCGACGATCAGCACGGCCCACGCGGCGCAGACCGGGGCGGTGGGGCGCAGCCGGGACGCCGTGATCAGGGCCGCCAGTGGTGATCCGGCGACCAAGGTGGCCGCGAGGACGCGGGCTGCCTGCGGGGGTGGTGCACCGGGGGTGGTCGCCGCCGCGGGGGGAGCGGTCCAGGCCGCGTCCGGGGCGAGCCGCGCGGCCAGCCGCTGCCAGCCCGAGCTGCCCAGGGCCCGGTCCAGGGCGGCGACCCCGCACTGCTCGGCGGCGCGCGGCAGCGCGGCGGGGATCTGCCGGGGGTGGCGGTCCAGGGCGGCCAGGATCGCGGCGCCGGGCGAGGCCAGCGGGGAGGGGTCCCCGGACCGCAGGACGCCGGTCTGGAGCCAGGCCCACAGCCGGTCGGTCCGGCCGGAGGCGAGACCGGCCACGACGTCGGCGAGCAGCTCCCCGTCGTGCCGGTAGTGCACCAGGGTTCCGGGCCGCCCCGCCCGGACCGTCGCTTCGATCCCGGCGGCGACCGCCTCGGCCCAGCTCCGCCCGAGGGCGGGGTCGGAACGCCCGAGGTCGAGGGCGACGACCAGGTCGAGCCGGGGCAGACACCACCGCCCGGGGGGCAACTCCAGCCCCCGCAGCGCCGCTTCGAGCGCTCCCCCGAGAGCCTCCCGCAAGGCACCCCGCACCCGCCCGTACCCGGCCGACGACCGATCCCCGTCCGCCCTCAGCGTGACCGACAGCCGATCAACGGCGAGCCCCGGCGAGGACGCGGCCCCGGGTTCGTCCGAGTGCGCCGAACCCCTGAAAGCGGCGGCGGCCACGACGGCGCCGCCCTCCGTGGGCGGGCCTGAGACCACGGGGTGCGCGCTGGAGACCACCGGCACGGGAGCCCGGGCGGGCGCGGCGACCACCCCGGCGGCGGGGGCGGGGTCCGAGGAGACGCCAGGGGCACCAGCACCGGAGGCAGCCCCTCCAGGGCCTGCGGGCACGGCAGAGGCGCCGGACGCACAGCGAGCGAGGGGAGCATCGGATGCCGCGGCGCCGGGAGCGGCGAGGGCGGCAGGAACCGTCGGAGCCGCCGCCGGAGGGGCCGGGCCGGCGGGAACCGCCGGAACCACGGCAGCGGCAGGAGCCGCGGGAGCGGCCATCGCCTCGCGGGCCATGGGAGCGGATGGCCCACGGGGGACGGTGGGGGCGGCACCCGCCGCGAAGGCCCCCAGGGGGCCGGAGGCAGCCCGAGAACCGGGGGCGGCGGCCCAGCCCGGGGCCGCGAGCGGCCCGGGGACAACAAGCCTGCCGGACACGGCAGACGCACCCAAGACGGCAGGCGCGCCGGACAGGCCGGGCACTCCAAGCCCGCCGGACGCGACGGCGGGCGCGCCGGACACACCCGACACGGCAGGGTCACCGCGACCAGCAGGCACGGCTGAGGCACCGAACCCAACCGCGCCCGATGCCCCACGGCCCGGCACGCCGAAGGCGGTCATCCGACCCTCACCGCCCCGGTGATGGCGGT
Organism: Streptomyces sp. NPDC002138; assembly: GCF_040296485.1. Taxonomy (NCBI): domain Bacteria; kingdom Bacillati; phylum Actinomycetota; class Actinomycetes; order Kitasatosporales; family Streptomycetaceae; genus Streptomyces; species Streptomyces sp. NPDC002138. Next base: position 1,785 of record NZ_JBEOXE010000008.1, read on the forward strand.
TTCGCCGATGCGGGAGCCGGTGGCGGGGACGCCTACGATGCCGTCGTCGCCGAGTCGGACGCTGCCGAGGACGGCGGGGCCCCAGGCCGCTCCGGGGCCGACGACCGAGGTCAGCCCCAGGTGGAGCCGTCGGCCGATCCGCATGCCCGCGCCCAGGAGGCAGATGTCCACCAGCGTGTGGGCCGGTTTGTGGGCCTCGACGACGGCCCGGACCACCTCCAGCTGTTCGCTGCCGAGGTCGGCGGGGATCAGCACACTGAACCGGTGCGCGGTGGCCGTGTACCCGTCCTCACCGGGACGGGTACCGCCGATCGTGAAGCGGCCGAGCGCTCCCGACGTGCTCGCCGCTCCACCGACGGCGGGCGCGGGAGGACCGCCGGGTCCGGCGCCGAGCACGGCACCGCCGAGCCCCCGCAGCCTCCAGCTCTCCACCACGCTGATCGGCAGCGGGAGATAGAGCCGCAGGATGCGTTCGAGGCAGGCCACGCTGCCCCGGATCCGGAACAGGTCGTAGGCCTGGGCGAGCAGCGCGCGCCGGGCGGGGACGGGCCAGCGCCGGTCGAGGACGAGGCCCAGCAGGCCCGCCAGCCAGCCGAGGGCCTCCTGGGGAGTGGAGTCCGGGTCGAGCAGCAGGGTGCGCTCGGCGGCCCGGCCGTCCAGCTCGTGCAGCAGCCCTTCGGCGGGGGCGAGGAAACGCTGGAGGAACGCCGCGTCGCCCTCGTCCCGGGTCCAGGCCCGCGGGAGGTGGCCCGGCAGCCGGTGGCCGGGCCGCTCCACCCGGAGCCCCCGCACGCGCGGGGTGAGCCGGAGGGTGCCCGTCAGCCGGAGCACGATCCACAGGTACCGGCCGGGTGGGGCCAGGACGGGCGCCTCGTACGTGTCGTACCCGTCGTCGGGGGCGATCTGAGCCCAGGGCCATTCGCGGCCGGTCGGGCGGCGGAAAAGCGGCGCGGGGTCGGGGAGCCGGGCGGCGAGCAGGTCCCGCGAGGGCAGCGGCGGCGTCAGCTCGGGGTGGCGCACGATCCGCGCGCCCCGGACCGGTGGTGCCGGGGGAAGCGGATCGGGGACGGTGTCCTCGTCGCTGGTGAGGCAGCTGATCCGCAGGTCGGTGCCGGGCGGGACGCAGGCATCCAGGAACATCCGCCCCCAGCGGGTGCGGTATTCACCGGCGTCCAGCCGGTAGCAGACCACCCTGCCGGTGGGCGCGTAGCGGGCCGCGGGCCCGGCGGTACGGCCGATTCCGGTGGCGGTGGTGAAGGCGATCCGGCCGTCGGGTGCCACGGTCAGGGCGCCGCCGTCGAAACCGGGGGCGCGCAGGGGTTCGGTCTCGGCCCAGGAGGTTCCGTCGGGGCGGAAGAGCCGGAACGGGCGGCCCGGTCCGCGGCCCACCACCAGCGTGCCGTCCGCGGTGAAGTCGAGGTCGACGGCGTCGGATACGGCGAGCGGACGGGTACCGTCCGCCCGGGCGATCACGGCGCGGCCCCCGGCCGGTCCGGTCCACAGGACATGGAGCTGCCCGGCGTGGTCGGCGATCCGGGTCGGGCGCAGGCCCTCGGCTCCGGCCGGGCGGTGCAGCGCGGGGCCGGGCCGGGGGTCGCGACGGCCCCGGAGGACCACGAGCCCGGCGGGCCGGGTCAGCAGCGCGACCACGGCGCCGCAGTGGGCGGTGAGGTCGAGCGGCCGCCGGTGCGGATGGGCCGCGGCGCGGACCGGGACCCGGCGCAGCGGCCGCTCGGCCCACAGGTCGACGACCTGGACGGCGCCCGCGCCGGATTCGGCGACATACAGCCGCTGCGCGGTGTCGACGGCGAGTCCTCGCGGGACGCACAGGACGCCGGGCGGAGGGTGCGGGCCGCCGGGCGACGAGGCCGCGGTGCCGGTGCCGCCGGCGGGGAGGAGCTCGACCCGGCCCGTCCTCGGGTACGAGCGGTAGGCGCGGCCCCACCGGTCGAAGGCGAGCCCTGCGGGCCCGTGCCCGGCGGGGCCGGGTCCCCGTTCCGGTTCGGGCTCCCAGGCCAGGCAGACCCCGCCCTCGTCCAGCAGGGCGGTGGCCTCGTGGGCGCAGCGCGCCCACTGGTCCGGGTCGGCGAGCACGCTGAGCGTCCGGTCCGCGTACATCAGCACACCTCCGGGGGCAGGGGGACGACGACGGGGTCTCCGGGCGGTGGGGGCGGAGTGCCGTATCCGCCTCCCGCGGGCAGGGGGCTGCCGGTGACCACGGTGATCTCGGCGAGCCGGGGGACCTCCCACGGCCGCAGCGGTACGAGCGGCATCGGCGTCCACACGGCGCTGTCCGCCCCCGTCCCGCTCCTGGTACCGGTCCCGGTACGGCGGGCCAGGAGCAGTTCGTCCTCGATGTACTCGAGCCCCTCCACCTGGGCGGCCACGGCCTCCAGTTCCGCCCGCCGCACCGCCCGGCCCAGCGGCCAGCCGCCGCCCTCCGGCCCGTACGGCGGGAGCGGGGCGAGGTACTGGCGCAGGATCAGCTCCACCCAGCGGCGCACCGCATCGCCCTGGTAGCCCTCCCGGGTGCGGATCCCGACGGAGACGGCGATGTCGACGTAGGTGGGCGGGATGACATACAGCTCGGTGGTGATCAGGCGGCGCGGATCGAGGTAGGCCGCCACCTGGCGCAGCAGCGCGAGGTCGGGCAGCGGCGCGCCCGGATCCCGTTGGTCCTCGGCCGGGAAGACGAGCACGCTGAGGACACCGGCGGCGGGCTGGCCGGGCGTGTCGGGGTGCAGCAGCGGCAGCGGTTCGGCGCGCCGGACCCCGGGGACCTCGAGTGCCAGCGCCCGGAAGTCCTCGGCGGTGACGGCCCGGTCGCGGCGGTGCACCTCGGCGGGCAGGGCGTCCAGGGCGTCGGCGAGGGAGGCCGGATCGGCGCCCCCGCTCGCCGGCAGCGGGTTGGTGACCTTCACCCCGGCCACCGCGGTGAGGGAGCCGACCGCTCCGGCCGCCACATTCCCCGCGGAACCACCGCCGTAACGGTAGGAGAGCACGCGGATCCGCTCGCCGATGCGGGGCAGCCTGCCGCGGGTGCCGAAGCGGACGATGCCCGCTTCGGCGTCCAGGGTGTAGTGGCGGTCGAAGGGGCTGCTGGTGGCGAAGGACTCGGCTTCGGTCCAGGGCCGCCATCCGTCGGCCTCCTCGACCTCGAGGCGCACGCTGCCCGCGACCACGGGGCGCTGGGTGAGGCGGAAGGCCTGGCCCGCGTCGGCCGTTCCGGTACCGAGGAGTTCGGGTGTGGCGGTACGGGCCTGCACGGCTCCCACCGCGTTGATCCCTACCCAGCGGATGCGGTGGATCGCGTCGTTCTCCCCGGCCGGACGGCGGACCCGGAGCCAGCCCACGACACGGGCGGCGGTCTTCTCGTCGTCGAGCGGCGGCGGGCTGTTCGCTCCTCCGGTGCCCGCGGCGCCCGGGGCGTGCGGGGGGAACGTCCCGGGCAGGACGAGGGAGACCACGCCCCGGGCGGTCAGGCCGCGGGTGGTGTCCGCCAGGACGTCGAGGGGGGTGAAGGCGGCCGGGCTCGCGGGGCCGTTCCACAGTTCGCAGAGGAATCCGGGTGGGGCCGAGAGCAGGTCGGCCGGGCGCAGCCGGGTCGGCTCGCCGGGGGCGGCGGCCACCAGGTCGTAGGGCCGCGGCAGTTCCTCGTCGGGCAGGAAGCCCAGGAAGATGCTCCGGCCGCGCAGCAGGCGGGGGTCGGCGGTGCGCTTGGCGAGCAGCGCGATCCACAGGCATCGGTCGACGGTGGCGGCGACATCGAGCGGTGGCGGCCCGTCGCCCAGCGGATCGGCGGGCACCGCGGTGGTGACGTAGAAGGCGACGGGCGCTCCGGCACAGACCCGGTCCCGCTCGGCGGACGGCAGGGCCTCCACCGCATTCTGCCGCCGCCGCTTCTCGCCGACGGCGCGGGCCGGGTCGTCGGCGGGCGGGGCCGGGGCGGCGGTCTTCCCGACCGCGAGGACCTCCAGCGGCCAGGCCACCACCTCGCCGTCGGTCTCGAAGGGGACCGCGCCCGCGCGGGCCTCGGTGCCCCGCAACACCTGGACGCCCTCGGGCCGTTCGGTGTCGAGGACCAGCAGGGTACGGGCGATCAGGGCGGGCCGGGGCCGGACGCCGAGCAGCCGCAGGAACGCGACCTTGGTGGCGTCGGGGATCTGGTTGAAGCGGAAGAGCAGGGACTCGCCGAGGTGCGCGAAGAGTTCGAGCAGGGCGATACCGGGGTCGCCCGCGTTGTGGTCGGTCCACTCGGGGGCGTAGACCGGGATCCGCTTGACCAGCTCGTCCCGGAGCTGCTCGAAGGTGCGGTCGTCGAGGATGGGACCGATCAGTGGCATGGCGCGGTCACCTCGCCCTCTACCGCAGGTAGAAGGGGTAGACGAGATTGTCCGGGCGCAGGTCCAGCAGGCGTATGTAGGCGATGTCGATCCACACCATCGTCGGTTCCTCCCCCGGGGTCACGGCGACCTCGGTGACCCTGATCCGCGGCTCCCAGCGGGTGAGCGCCTCGCCGATCTCCGCGCCGATCGCGGTGCGGGTGGCGGGGGTGTTCGGTGCCATCAGGTGGCGGCGCAGCCCGCATCCGAAGGTGGGCCGCATGACGCGCTCGCCGGGCTCGGTGTCGAGGATCGTCTCGATCGACTGCCGGATCACGGCCGTCCCGCTCAGCCAGGCGGGGGCTCCGGGACGGCCGTCGGCCGCCGGCCCGCTGCCCCCCGCGCCCGCCGGGAGCGGGCGCAAGGGGAACCGGACCCCGGTCCCGGTCCAGGTGTCGTCCGCGGGTGGGGCTCCCGGTCCGTAGCCGCCGGGGGCGTGGGTGAGGGCGTCTGCTGCTGCCATGTGCTCCATGCTCCGCACGGAGCGTCACCACAACGTTTCCGGTGTGGCGCGCGGACCGTGGAAACGGGGCTCATCGCGGGCGATTGCCCAGGATCCGCGCGATCTGCCCCAGCAGGAGCGCCTTGACCTCGTGGTACCAGCTCACCGCCCGGTTGACGGCCTCGGGCGGATACCACTTGCCGGCCCCCCTGAACTGGGGCCAGGGCACCTCCTGGCGGGCGCTGTTGGGCTGCTTCGCCTGCATGCGCAGGTTCGCCCGCTGGTGCACCAGCTCCACCCGCTCCTCGTGCCGCAGCCGGGCGACGTCCGGAAGGTCGGCGAACTCCTTCCGCGCGACCACGTGGTCCAGGCTCCAGGAACCGCGCGGGATGGGGTTCTCGCCGTACTCGTCCTTGCCGTTGGCCCGGCGGTAGATCCAGTCCCGGTCCCTGTCGCGCACCGTGGTTGTCTTCAAAGTGTCGTAGACCGTCTCGGACTTCTGCCCCGAACGCTCCGCCCATTTCCGTGCCGTCTCCGCGTTGGCGATGTTCACCTGCTTCTCATTGGCCTCCCGGGCCGCCAGTTCCTTGATGTGCGCGAGGACCATCCCCCGGGTGACCTCGGCGGGGTCCAGGCCGGGATACTCCTCCCGCAGGATCGCGCGTTCCACGGGGGTACTGCCCTGCCCCACCTTCATGGCCCCCACGGCAAGCATGCGCTGCTTCAGGGCCAGCAGATGGGCGTACGCCTCCTGATCGCCGGGGACGGCCACCTCCGCGACCGGCTTGGCGGTGGTGTCGGCCTCGATGAGCGGGGTGTCGCGGGTCGTGGGGTTCATCGAGGCCGTGATCTGCCATGCGCCGCCGCGCAGTTCGGCTTCCAGTGCGGTGAACCCGTGGGTCTTCTTGAGACCGGCCAGCGCGGCCCGCAGCTCGCGCGCGTCGTACGGGTCGCGGTGGGACCGCTCGGCGAGAGCGCCCAGTGCCTTCAGGCCGGTGAGCCAGCGTGCCTGGACGGCGGGCGCGGGCACCACGGCTTCGGTCGCACCACCCCCTTTCGCCGCGCCCTGCGTCGCCGCACCCGGTTTCACCGCACCCGGCGCCCGGCCCGGCAGCCGACCCGAGCCCGGCTTTGCGCCGACGGGCGGTATCCCAGCCGCCCCGCCGGCGCGCGCCGCGGGTGGCGGCGCCGCCCCCGGCTCGGTCCACACACCCCGCTTCGGCTCGTCTTTGGACGCCTTCGCGGGCAGCCGGTCGTCGACGAGGTCCGACAGGAACCGGTCGGGATCGAAGCTCACCTCGCCGAAGGTCACGTCGGGGACCTTCCCCGATCCCACGACGTGTTCCACATCCGCCCCGATCCCGAACTGCCCGGGCAGCGGGTACTCCCGCTGGAACACCGGCCAGTTCCAGCGGTGGTCCGGCACCGGGGACCACCACGGGCTGTCCAGCTCGACGAAGAGTTCACCGCCGAGGCCCAGGAACGGCTGCGCGGCGATCTCCAGATGACCGGCGAGGAAGAACTCGCCGTGCTTGCCCGCCCGGGGATCCGCGACCTCGCGATAGCCGATCCGGGGCGTGGCCTCCACATAGCCGCGGACGCCCGCGAGTGCGCTCAGCGCGAGGCCCGCCTTGATGTCATGGCCGACGAGCGTGGCTCCGGCGCCGCCCTCGGCCGTGAGCCGGAGCCCCGCGAAGGCGGAGACGTTGAGGGTGGCGGTCAGCCCGAAATCGCGCAGCACCTCGGGCTTGGTCGACCAGGTGCCGGTCAGTTCGATGTGGTCGAGGGTGGCCGGGCCGAGGACGGCGAGGGCCTCGAGGCCGATGTTGGCGAAGAGGAAGACATTGCCGACGAGGGGCACTCCGTAGGCCGCGCGGACCTCGAACCGGGCGAGCCGCTTCTGGACGTGCCGTTCCTCGAAGAGGGGTTTGTCCATCCGCGGGCTGATCTTGCCGACCACGGTGACGTCGCCGTGGTGGTCGACGATCACGAGGGCCTCGCCGGACAGCCAGTCGGCGAGCCGGACATGGAGGGTGCCCCAGCCCGCGATCACCCGGGGACCCGGCAGGGCGGCCGGGGCGGGTACGGCCTCCGCCGCGGGAGCGGGCGCGAGCGCGCCCGGGGCGGCCCCGGCGTCCAGCGGCCCCGCCGCCGCCTTCGCCCGGTCCGGCAGCCTGCTGTCCGTCAGCTGCCGCGCCGTTTTCGCGTCGGTGGCGACCAGGGTGATCTCGCCGTCGAACTTCTCGTTCGCATACCGCACGGTCCCCCGCACGTCGACGACGCCCGCCCCGAACGCCGCCGTCACCTGGCCGGTGAACCCGCGCAGCAGTACGTCGGCGTGCGCGCTCCCGCTCAGGGCACCGTCCGGACCGCGCCGCAGCGGAACCTCCACCGCGCCCAGCCCGGCCACGGCCCCGCGCGCGACCGCGTCGAAGGTGACCACCTCGTTCGCGAGGCCGAAGGCGCCGGTGGCGCTGAGGAAACCGCCGAGGGTGAAGGACATCCCGGCGGCGCCCACCACCAGGGTCGTGCCGCGCAGTTCGTTCTCGACGCCGGGCAGCCGCAGGCCGCCCAGGCCCACCCAGCCGAGCGCCCGGGGGTGTTGCTCCATGAGGTCGAGCAGCGCGCGGCCGCCGGTGAGCAGCCGGCCCTCGACCACGGCGGAGGCGTGCCCCTCCAGGACCCCGTCGTGGACGCGGAGCGCGAGGACGGGCTCGATGCCCTCGGCGCGCAGCGGGTGGAACAGGGGGTGGAGGAGCGGGACGGCCTGGAAGGCGTCACCCGGGCCGGTGGTCAGGCCGTTCGACGCCGTCCGGCGCAGGTGCAGGGTGCCCGCGGCGACCTGGCCGAGGCGGACCCGGACGGGGCCTCCCTCCGCTCCCCGGGCGTCGAGGTGGGCGGCGATCGCGGGGGTCGCGGTGAGTTCCGCGCCGCCCTGGAGGGCCAGTTCATCCGCGAGCGGCCCACCGGATACGGCGCCCGCGGACGCCGGGGCCGCGCCGGGCACCGGAACCGGCCGCGCGGGAACGGGCACGGGCACGGGCACCGGCTCCCGGCCGGGCCCGGTCCCGGGCACCGGCACCGGAGCGGCCCGCGCGCTCATGCCCCGCTCCCGCACAGCGGGTCCGGTGGGGAGGTCTCCGGCTCGGGCCGGGGTACGGGTCCGGGCGGTGGCGGGAGCAGGGCGTCGAGGAGGTCGTCCCCGTCCTCGTCGGCGAATCCGCTGCCCGGGTCCTGGAGCCGGGCGGCGGCGCCCGGTGTGCCCAGGAGGACGTCCAGCTCGGCCCGTTCCTCCGCCCCCATGGCCGACAGCGTTCCGCCGCCCGCGAAGTAGGCCTTGAGGGCGGCGATCGCCTCCACGGACGGGGGCAGGCAGAAGCGCAGGGCGAGCAGCCACCACAGCTGGAAGAGGAACACCACGATCGGCAGGAACATACTGAAGAGGAAGAACGCCACGATCATGAAGATCTCGAGGGCGAAGGTGCAGGTACGGGCCGTGGTACCGCCCACGGAACCGCCGCTCGGGGTGCCGCCGCCGGGGTCGAAGGCCAGCTGCGAGCCGGGCGGGCTGGTGACGGCCACTCCCCCGGAACCGGGCGGGGCTCCCGCGCGGGCGGCGACGGCCCGCAGATCCGGCAGGGTCAGGGAGACCTTCCGGTTCTTGGTGCCCTCCGGATCGTAGAAGGCGGCCAGCCGGAAGCCCTCGGTCGGCTCGCTCCATGAGGTGACCACCGGGCACCGCTCGTGCCCGGGGCGCGCGGGACGGCGTACGAAGCAGGCCAGTTCATAGACGGACTGCGCGTCGAGCTTGGGGGCGCCGAGGTCGTCGTGGTCACCGGAGGAGACGGGCACCAGGCCGAACCAGAGGGAGCGCGCGGGGGGCGGCGGCCGGTCCGGGCAGTCCCCGGAACGGGGCGGCAGCCGCCACATCGGGAACTCCTGCTCCCGGTCGGCCGGGCGGCCCGGGGGCGCGGCCGCGCCGAGAGGACGCCACTGTCCTCCGGCCGGGCCGGCCATCCAGGCCTCGGTGTGGGCCTCCAGGCCCACCTGGTCGAGCAGTTCGCGGTTGTCCCCCTCGAACCGGGTCCGCGTGAGGTCCGCCCGCAGGACGTCCCGCGCCTCCGACATCGGCACGCCCGCGGCCGCGCGCTCCGCGCCGAGCAGCTCCTGCGTGAGGCGGCCCGCGAGTCGGCGCAGTACCTGCGGTGGCGCGGTCAGCTCCATCCGGCGGCGGCGCAGCACGAAGCCGACGTCCAGCCCTTCCGAGGACTGCGGCCGGGGCAGCCCGGGCCGGTCGCAGAACAGCTCGATCACGACGGCGTAGAACCGGTCGTGGCTGGGCTGGTAGAGCTTGCGGAGCCCCGTGCGCACCAGTTGGTGCGTGGCGAACCGGGCCCGCCCGGGCCCCCGGTCGCCGAGTGCGACGGGCACGGGGTACGACCAGACGTCCTCGGCCGGGTCGAAGCGCAGAGAAGCCCTCGGGTCGACGAGGAGCCTCGGGACGAAGCCGGCGGAATCGTACTTCTGGAGGGCCGGGGCCAGGGCCCTGGGGTCGAAGCGGTCGAAGCCGCCGCGCTCGCACACATACCAGGGGGCGAGGACCCGGAAGCCGTGCTCGGCGGGGCTCACCAGATGTTCCCGGCGCCGGGCGTGTAGGCGGGCGAGATGATCCCCTGGTCGACGATGAGGGTGCCGACCTGGACGGTGCCGCTGAAGACGGAGTGTGCGGCGGTGACGTGGACGACGGGCGCGGTGATCTCGAGGGTGGAGCCGGCCTCGATCTCCACGGTGCCGTCCGTCAGCCGGATGACGCACCCGCCGCCGTGCCGGATGGTGATCTGCCGGGCGGCGTCGTCGAGGGTGACCTCGTGGCCGGAGGCCATGGTGATCCGGACCTTGGCCGCGCCGGGGGTGTCGTCGAACTGGAGCCTGCTGTCCTGCCGCGAGCGCAGCTGGCGCAGGTGGTTGGCCCGCTCCGGCTCGTGCGGCAGGGCCGCCCGGCCGTTCCAGGCGGCCCCGAGGACGTAGGGGCGGCGCGGGTTGCCGCCCTCGAAGGCGACGACGACCTGGCTGTCGACCTCGGGGAGCACCAGCAGGCCCTGTTCGTCGTCGGCGTACGGCGAGCACAGGGTGGCCCACGCCCGGACATCGCGCTCGCCCTCAGTGCCCATCCAGGGGAAGCGCACCTCGACGCGGCCGAGCCGCTTCTCGTCGACGATGTCGGTGACGAAGGCGGGGTAGACGCCGAAATATCCGGGGACGGAGCCGTCCGCCGGCGCGGGCAGGGTCATCACACCACCTCGTTCAGGGAGGAGCGTTCGGCGTCGAAGCGGGTGCGGAAGCCGTGCACCGGATCGAAGGCGTGCCGGATCCGGGTGACGTGGTACCCCTCCCCCTCGAAGGGCGCGCCGACGGAGCGCAGGGTGAGCCGGCCGCCGACGACCAGGTCCGGGCTGCCGTGGGTGGTCCCCGCGACGGTGACGAACCGACGGCCGCGGCGCAGCATTTCGGCGCGGGCCCAGGCTGCTGCCTCCTCGCTGGTGAGGGCGCTCTCGCGGACGCGCAGGCTGGTGGAGGGGCCGAGGGTCTGGGCCAGGAGCCGGGCGCCGGTGCGGCCGGCGGCCGTCTCGGCCTCCACCGTCTCGGGTCCGGCCCGCTCGTCGATGCCCTCGGCGCGATCTGCGTCGTAACCGGTGACGACGATCTCACCGCGCTGGTGGGCGAGGTCGGCGACGAGCCGGACGGAGAGCAGCTCGCTGCCGTAGACCAGGGTCTGGGCGCCGGTGCCGCGGCTGCCCCGGGGGCGGAAGTGCAGCGTACGGCCGCTGGCCCACAGCTCGGCCTGGATCAGCCGGGCCCGCTCGCGCAGGAACGCCAGGTCGCTCTGGTTGAGCTGCTGGACCAGGTCGTAGCGGGGGCCGGGGGCATCGGCATCGGCGCCGAGCCCGTGTTCGGCGGCGACGGCCTCGGCGAGTCCGGCGTCGGTGACCTCGCGGTACGTGCGCAGGCGGCGGGTCATCCGCAGGCGCATGAGCGCGTCTTCGGCGTGCACGAGGACCTGGGGTGGTTCGCCGTCGCCGAGGACGAGCTCGATGGCGGAGACCACTCCGTCGAAGACGTGGCGCATGCGGGCGGTGGGGCCGAGGGCGACCTTGAGGGCGCTGCCGAGGCCGATGGTGCTCCCGTCGAGGTGCAACAGCCGGTCCTGCGGCCCCTTGGCTCCGGCGCCGACGGCCAGGAAGTGCGCCCGCAGGGTGCGCAGGCCTTCGGTCCCCTCCGCCACGTCGAGGTGTACGCAGTCCCGCGCGAGGTCCTTGACGAGCGCTCCGCCGACTTCGAAGACGGGCGAGACGGCCGCCACCACCGGCTCAGTCATCGAAGGCCTCGGCGGCCGTCCGGGCCGCGAGCCAGGCGGCGCGCTCGCAGGCCTCGCGGTGGCGGTCGGCGGCCGCGTGCGGGTCCGCGGCGCCGGGGGCAGGGGTGGCCGGACCCTGCCCGGCGGCGGGCACGACGTCGGTGTGCAGTTCTCCGATGTACACGCTCATGGTGGGCCTCCTCGCGGTGTCCACCTCAGGGTGCGGGGGCCCGCGTCACGGCGGCGTTGCTCACAGTCGGCGGCGGTGCGGCCGGGCGGGTCGGGCGGGAGCCGTTCCCAGGGGGCGGCGCCGGGGTCGGGCGCGGGGACCTCCTGACGCCGGGCCCGATCGGCGAGGCCACGGCCGCCACCCGCCTCCACCTCGGCGAGGGTGCCGGGGTCGGCGCGCGCCCGCAGCGGCACGCCCCGGCCGTAGCCGAGCGAGCGCCGGTCGAGGGCGGCCCGGCCGGACGCGGGGCCGGACGGAGCGCCGCCCGGCCCCCCGGGGAACGCCACCGACGCGGCGGCGGGCGGTACTTCGAAGGCAGCCCGGGCCCGGGCGGTGGCACGGTCCACCGCGGCCCCGGTGACCACGGCCGCCGACGCGGCGATACCGCCCCCGGCCGAGAGCGCGAATCCCGCGGCGAGCGGATCCGCCGCTCCGCCGTACCCGGCGACGACGCGGCCCCCGCCGTCCGGACCGCCGCCCGCTCCCGGACCGCCGCCGGGGCCGGTGCTCACGCCCGCGCCCAGGCCCACGCCCAGGCCCGCCCCCAGGCCCAGCGCCCCGGCGAGCCCCTCGACGGAGGTGGCCGCGGCTCCGCCCGCGAAGCCCGCCGTCCAGGGCCCCGCCCCGGCGGCCGGTGCCGACACCTCGGCGCCCAGCTGTACGGCGGCCCCCGCCGCCAGGGTCAGCGGGCTGTCCAGCCCGCTCATCGCGCCGCGCCACCCGGCCGGGTCCAGGCCGAGCCGGGACAGCAGCTGCTGCGCCGATTCCCCCTCCCGCGCCCGCTCCACCCGGTCGGGCCGGGCGGTGCCCGAGGTGCCGGGGGCGGCGCCGCCGCGCGGGGCGCCGGGTTCGGTGGCGGTGCGCGCGTCGCGCGTACCCGGTCCCTCGGCGTGGGCCTCGTAGGCGAAGTTCTGCTCGACGAGGGTGACGCCGACCTTGGCGCGCAGCGGGGTGCCGTCCGGGGCGAAGTGGTCGAGCTCCTCGTTGACCTGGGTGACGATGCCGTTGTAGCGGAGGGTTCCCCAGACGAAGCGGACGACGGGCGGCGGGTCCGCGGGCTGTTCCGGGGGCGGTTCGGCGTACTGGCGCACCAGCGCGGTCCAGCGGCGCACGTCGACGTACTGACCGCCGGAGCGCTGCTCGGAGGTGTCGAACTCCAGGTCGAAGGTGAGGGTGGAGCCCTCCATCGCGGGGTGCTGGCGCTGCTGGGCCCGGGTGGTCGCGCCGCCCCGGTCGACGGTGTTGTTGCGGCTGATGCGCAGGGTGGTGGGGTTGAACTGGACGGCGACGGCGGGGCCGGCGGTCACGACCGCGGGCGGCTGGTCCTTGCCTCCGGAGCCGCCGCGCGCCAAGCGCTGGAGGGTGGCCTGGGCGAGGCCGCTCACGTGGTGCGCTCCAGGCGCAGGCCCTCGTGGGCGATGTGGAGTTCTTCCATGGCGATCTCTCCCGTCTTCGCGTTCAGCGAGGGGCCGATGATCTTCAGCGGCAGTCCCCGCGAGAAGGTCCAGCGGGCCACCACCCGTTGCCCGGTGGGGTCGAGCACCTCGACGTCCCCGTCGTAGCGGACGGGCGGCGGTCCACCGCCGACCATGCCCTGGAGCCAGTCCCACAGACTGGTGTCGGCGCTGCCGCCCGGTGTGGCCAGGAGCATGCCGCGTTTGAGGACGAGCGGCTGGAGCCGGACCCGGCCGACCCGGCGCACCACCTCGTCGTTCGCCCCGCCCTGCGGGTATTCGCGGAGGTCGGCCTCCAGGCCGAGCCCGGCGCATTCCTGGAACCCGCCGTCGCCGAGCCGTTCGGGGGCCGGGGCGCCGGGTCCCGGCTCGCCGCCCCGCGGGGCGACGGCGGCCGCCGGGGCGCCGTGGGTGACGTGCGCGAGGACGGGCGGGGGCAGGTCGGTGGGGCCCGGGGCGGCGCTGCGGGTGAGCCGGACGCGGAACCGGAAGGTCTGGACGAGTTCGGGCACGGCTCACCCCACCGTCACGGCGCCGTCGCCGTCCTGGGCGATCCGCAGGACGAGGTACTCCAGGGGCTGCGCGGGAGCGACCCCGATCTCGGCGACCAGCCTCCCGAGCCCTTGGGACCAGGCCGGGTTGAGGCGTTCGTCGCAGTGCACGAAGAAGGACTCCTCCTCGCGCTCGCCCGCGAACGCCCCGGCGCGGTGCAGTCCGCGCAGCAGCTGGACGACGCTTCCGCGCAGCGCGGCGCGCAGTTCGCCCGAGTGGGGTTCGAAGGCCAGGGGCTGGGCCTGCCGGTCGAGGACGAGCCGCAGCATGGTCATCAGGCGGCGCACGCCGAGCTGGCCGTAGTCGGGATCGCTGGAGAGCGTACGGGCGGAGGCGAGCCGGAAGCCGTCCCGCTCGGCCTGGAAGACGTCGATGCCGAGCAGGTGCAGCTCGTCGTGGTCGGCCCCGTCGAGCCGCTGCGCGGCGGTGACGGCCTGGACGGCCAGCTCGTTGGCGGGGCCCCAGGGCAGGCCGAGGCGCCGCTCGCGCTCGGCGATGATGCCGGCGGCGAAGCCGCAGGGCGGGACGAGGACGGCGCCGCGCCGGGGGTCGTCGGGGGGCATCACGCCGAGCCACGGGTGGTGGGCAGCGGCGTAGGAGCTGTCGAACGCGGCGCGCCAGCGGGCGACGGCGCGGACGGAGAGCCGGGGCGGTACGTCGAGCAGGGCGACGAAACGCCGCTGCCGCTCGGCGAGGGCGACGAGCCGCTGCTGGCGGCGCAGGATCTCGGGGAGGTGCGCGGCGCTGTCCAGGAGGAACGCGCGGGCGGCCGCGGGACGGGAGGTCAGCGCCACCGGCGGGGGCGGACAGGGGGCGAAGACCGGGCCGGGCGGCGTCGGGGCGGGGAGTTCGGTGCTCTCGCGCGCCTCGCTGTGTTCCCACAGCAGGTCGGGTACGGCGAGCAGCGCGACCTCGGTGACCAGCGCCATCCGGTCCATGCCGACGGCCGGGGCCGTGCCCGGGCCGGTGCCGGCGGCTCCGGAACCCTCGGCGGCGGAGTCCTCGGCGCTCTCGCTGCCGCCCACGGGCAGCAGGTCGACGGGGCCGGGGCCCTGGAAACTGCCGGGACCGATTCCCGTGTAGCGGTCGAAGCCGGGGCGGACGGGCCGGGACAGGGCGGAGCCGAGCCTGCCGTCGGGGGGCAGCAGGACCTCGGGCCAGGTCCCGTCCGGGGTGACGAGGAGGGATTCGGCGGCCAGTACGGCGCCCGCGGAGCGGGGGTGGCCGGGCCCGAGCCCGAGCCCGGCGAACCGCTCCTGGCGGGGGCGCTCCGGGTCGCCGTCGGTGACGGTGACCGTCACAGCGACGGGTTCGGCGTCCACGGCCAGGGTGACGGTCCGGCCACCGGGGCCGGTGGCGGCCGGCCGGTCCAGGACGGCGACCGGACGCGGCGGTCCCCATGCGGCCGGACCGTCCACCGGACCGGCACCCACACCCGAACCCGAACCCGAACCCACACCCGACCCCGCACCCGCACCCGCCCCGGAGCCGGCCTCCGTGAACCCGGTGATGTGGAAGAAGCCTCCGGCGGGGGGCAGTCCGGCGCCCCGCAGCCGCAGGACCGTGCCGGACGGCGGTATCCGGGCCTCGGGCAGGGTCAGCTCCCGGCCGGTCACGGTGGCCGCGAAGGGCCCGGCGCCGGTGAACTCCCACCGGACGGACAGCGCCCCTCCCCAGCCGCCTTCGTCGCGGGCCCGCAGGTCCACCTCGGCGGCTTCCGCCGGGCCCCCGGCCGCCCCCGGGCCGGAGCCGAGCCGGGTCCGGTGCACGGCGTGGGCCTCCAGGGCGGCGGGGTGCGGGGCCCGCGGGAGGGGGGCCACGCGCAGCACGTGGGCGCGGACTCCGCCCTGGGCGAAGAACGCCCGTACCGCGTAGGGCAGCAGGCCCGGGCCCTCGAAGCCGCCGAACCGGTCCAGGTAGTCCGTCCAGCGGTCAAGGGCGACGGGGGTGTCGACGGGCCCGCGCGGGGCCACCCCGACGAACCCGGCGATGTCCAGGCGCACCGGGCCGAAGGCGGGGGGCGGCCGACGGGCCTCCCGGTAGACGCCGGGCGCGCCGAGCCGCGGTCCGGCGGGGGTCACGAGGACGTCGACAGGAAGTCGATGGATTCGGCGACGAGGTGCAGTTCCTCCATGGCGACCTCGCCCCCGCCCTTGCCCTGGAGGGTGGGGCCGACCCACTTCTTGGGCTGGGCGAAGTTCAGCCGCCAGGAACAGACCGAGGTGTGTCCCTCGTCGTTGAGCGTGACGATGACCGTGAGGGGGCGGTAGAGGCCGCTGCGGGTGTCGGAGATCCACTGGAACAGGCGCAGGTCTCCGATGATCCCGCGCTTGAGGGTGATGTCGTCCGTGGTGTTGGTGTTGGCGATCTTCCGGACATGGTTGAACTGGTCGTTCCCGTTGCGGTATTCGGAGAACTTCACCTCGTTGCCCGCTCCGCTGAAATCGGAGAAGCCGCCGCCGATGTCCCCCTCGATGCCCGCGCTCGTATTGCCGAGCTGGACGAGGAAGTTGAAGGCTCCGTAGGGGTTGGTGCGCGTGGCCATGGGTCTGTCTCCAAGTCTTCCTGCGGCTGGTGGCGGGGCGCGGTCAGGCGCGCTGCGCGTCGGCCGTGAACTGTCCGATGCGGAACACGACGAACTCGGCGGGGTAGGTGGGGGCCACACCGATCAGGCAGACGAGCCGCCCGTTGTCCAGGTCGTTCTGCGTCATGGTGGTGCGGTCGCAGCGGACGAAGAACGCGTCCTCGGGCTTGCTGCCCAAGAGGGCGCCGGTCCGCCAGGTGGCGATGAGGAAGTCCTCGACCGACTGGCGGACCGATGCCCACAGCCGCTCGTTGTTCGGCTCGAACACCGCCCACTGGGTCGACTTGTCGATCGAGTGCTCCAGATAGATGAAGAGCCTGCGGACGTTCACGTACTTCCACTCGGGATCCGAGCTCATGGTCCGGGCGCCCCAGACGCGGCGGGCCCGGCCCTCGAAGAAGCGCAGGGCGTTGATGCCCTCGGGGTTGAGCACGGCCTGGCGGTCGTAGGTGACGTTCGTGGTGAAGTCGTTGATGCCGAGGAGGACTTCGTTGGCCGGGGCCTTGTGCACCCCGCGTTCGGTGTCGCTGCGGGCGTAGATCCCGGCGACGTAGCCCGAGGGCGGCACGTCCAGGATCGCCGCCGGGGAGCCGGGGTCGAGGCGGCGACCCGGGTCGGTGATGCGGACCCACGGGTAGTAGAGGGCGGCGTACTTGCTGTCGAACTGGGCCCGGAAGCGGCGCACTTCGGAGATCGAGCTGTCCCGGGGCGGGTCGATGACCGCCATCCGGTAGCGCAGCCGCTCGCAGTGGCCGATGAGGAGGTCCACGGCGGCCTTCTGCTCGGGCGGGCCGAGGGTGACGGTGTCGGGGGCGGCGACGATGGCGATGTCGTCGATCTCGGCGAGGGCGCCGAGGCCCCGGGCGGGGTCGGTGAGGCTGTCCGGATTGGCGTCCCGGCCGCCGAGGTCCGCGGCCTTGAGCGGGTCCCCGTCGCCGCCGCCGGTGAGGTAGAGGCCCTGTGCGGGGGTGAGCAGCGCGGTGAGCCGGGCGCCCGCGGTCACGGTCGGCGTGCCGGTCGCGGGCGGTACGTTCTCCAGCCAGACCAGCGCGAACTCGTCGGCCGGGTCGGCCGCCTGGAGGACCCGGGCCAGCGCGCGCGGGTGGCTGTCGTCCAGCTCCAGCTCGTTGTACACGTCGACGCGGTCGCCGCCCGAGCGGACGGTGACGGCGAGGGTGAGGTGGAAGGCGGCCGTGCCGGCCACGACCGGCTCGAAGGCGCCCTGCGCGCCGAGGTAGCCCAGCTCCCCGTCGGCGCGGCGGGCCACGATCCGGACGTTCGCCGGGACGGGCGGCGTGGCGTCGGGCAGGGCCGGTGCCTCGCCCCCGGCGAGCGGGGCGACCTCGACGGCGGCGCCGGGCTGGACCCCGGTGAGCCGGGGCAGCGCGCCCGTACGGGGGACGAGGATGTTCTTGCCGCGCCGGAAGCTCACGGCGACGCTGATCCTGGAGCCCGCCGAGCCGGGCCAGCGGGCCCGCCAGCGGACGAGGGGGGCGCCCTGGGCGGGGACGGGGGCGGAGGCGAAGTTCCGGGGGACGTCGATGACGGGGGGCGTGCCCGCCGTCCCGGTGAAGGAGAAGACCCTGGAGACGTAGAGCCGCCGCCCGCCGTTGGCGAAGAACGCGCGGGCGGCGAGGGCGAGTTGGCAGTCCTCTTCGCCGATGGTCAGGCCGCCGAAGGCCCGTTCGTACTCGGTGTAGCTGGTGACCAGGGTCGGTGCGGGCAGGACCGTGGGCCCCCCGTCGGGCAGGCTGTAGGGCACGGGGCCGTAGGCGGTGCGCCCGGCCATGCCGAAGGTGCTGGTGGGTACGCCCTCGATGGACCGGGAGCGGAAGCTGGTCTCCTCGACGTAGACGCCGGGGGTCAGGTACTCGGGCATGTACGGCTCTCCTCGGTCACGGGTGGGTCGGTGGTGTGCGGCAGGTCGCCGGCGGGGACCACCTGCCCGACGGTGAGCGTGCGGACGGTGTCCGTGGCGCAGGTGCGGTATCCGGGCGGCGGGGCGAGGCCGCGCAGGACGTCGTTGTCGAGGTCCTGGGGGCGGGGCGGGGAGACGCTGCGCACGACGGCCTCGGCCACCAGGCCGGCGAGCGGATCGGACCCGGGGGGTGGCGGCGGCCCGGCGTCCGGGGCGTGGGTGCGCAGCGCCACGTCGAACCGGGGCGGCGGCGGGAAGGGCAGCGGCGCGTCCCCGCCGATCAGCAGCAGCACCTGGCCGTGCTCGTCACCGTGGGCCCAGCCGACGAGCACCCCGCCAGGACCGAACGCCTCGACCCGGGGCCACCGCACGGGTGTGGGCGAGGGCCCGGGGCGGGTGACGCGCAGCCGGATGCCCGTCATCCCCTGCGGGAGGGGGTAGGCGGGCCCGGGGACCATCCAGGGCAGCAACAGCCGGGCGTCGGCGCGGACATGGGGGGCGGTGGGCGGAGTCGCGTCGGCGTCGGCCAGCTCGGCGCGGGTCCACAGGGGTACGGCGAAGCGCCGCGGGATCCAGCGCCGGGCCGGATCGTCGATCCGCACGCTCACGGCGGCGCCGACCTCGCCCGGGGTGCCCGAGACTCCGTACCGCAGCACGAATCCGGCCGGTTCGTGGCGCTCCAGGGAGCGGACGCGGCCGTCCTGGCCTGTGCGGCGGCCGGGGACCCGGCCGGATTCCCAGCCGACGCGCAGCCCGGGGCCGGCCGGAGCCCGCGTGTGGGCGTCGAGCGGGCGGACCGCGAGGGCGAGCCGGTGCAGTACGCCCGCCGTCCCGGGGGCGGCGGTGAGCCGGCGGCCGGGGTCCGCGCCCCGCGCGTCCGGTCCCGTGGCGGCGCTCATCGGGGCAGCTCCGAGGTGGCGGCGGCGACCGTGGTGACCTCGCCGGGGACCGCGAAGCGGCGGCCGTCGATGCGCACGACCTTGGCGAGGTAGGGCAGGGAGAGCCGGTAGTCGGTGGTCATCGCCTGGAAGGCCTCGCTCATCGATTCCATCGCCAGGTCGTCGGGGACGAGCTGGACGGAGTCCCCCGGCAGCCAGCCGCCGGTCGGGTCCAGCAGGGGGCCGGTGAGGGGTCCCGCACTCTGCAGGATCCGCACGCTCAGCCCGAGCCACTCCAGCTCGGACTCCACGAACTCGTCCCAGGCCGCGATGAGCAGGTGCATCCGCAGGGGCAGCCGCGGCAGTCCGTCCTGCGCGGCCAGGGCCGCCCACGCCGGGCGGGTGTCGTGGTCGACGCTCAGCCGGTAGCAGTACACGGACACGGCGGGGCGGCGGATGACCGCGTCCGGGGTGCCCACCCGGTCGAAGTCGACGGGGCCGGCGAGGACCGCCTCCGGGCGGCGCCCCGAGGTGATCTCCGCGCCGAAGCCCGCGTTGAGCAGCGTGACGACGCTGCGCCCCACGGCGGCGAGTGCCCGGTATCCAGCCATGGGCCGATGCTGCGGCCCGCCCCGTCACGCGGGCGTTGCGGGGCGCGGGCGACGGACCGGTGACACCCGCCCGCCCACACTCGGTGCGCCCGCCCCTTCGAGAAGGAGAGCCCTCATGAGCAGCACCTCGCACCCCCGGCCGGCCGGCACCGACTGTGACCTCGGCGCCATCGACGATCTCGCGTGCGGCGCGAAGGGGATCCAGCGCCGGGCCGAGGTCACTCAGGAACACCTGCCGCAGCTGCGGGAGTTCCAGGAGAAGTTCAATGCCGCGCGCGGGGAGTACGCCGCGGCCCGGCACACCGCGCAGGCCGATCTGGACGTGGCGGGCGAGGTCCTCGACCGGGTCCGCGAGCAGATCCGATGCCGGATCACGCCCGAGCAGCGGCACTGTCTTCGCGAGGCCGTCGACGAGGTGTTCGAGGAGATCGATGAGTGCTCGGACGACGGGGGCTGCTGTGCGGGTGAGTGCGACTGCGCGTTCGACGACGGCGTGGGGGACGACGACACGGTCGCCGCCCTGTCGGCGCGGATCGCCCGGTACACGGCGGAGGTCGCCAAGGACACGGCGTGCTTCGTCTCCCTGGACGCGGAGCTGACGGAGCTGCCGGCCCGGGCCGCGAAGATCCGCACGGACGCGGCCCAGCTGCTCGCCGACGCCGCCGACCCGGTCGTGGGCAAGGACGTCGTCCGGCTGTACGCGCGGCTGCTGGTGCTGCGGCGCCGCGTCCAGGACGCCTGGCGGGGATTCGCGACCGTCACGGCCTATGTGCGGTGCCTGTGCAAGGTGTTGCTGTGCGTGCTCAAGGGGTGGCAGGCCATCGCCGTTCTGGAGGGGGCGCGGGCCGAGCTGGTGTGCAAGGAGGAGTCCCGGAAGGCGGCGTGCGTGCGCAAGCGGAACCAGGTGGTGGAGGAGGTCATGGCCGTGTACGCCCACCTGTGCCCGCCCTGTCCGCCGGGCCACGGGGAGGGGGCGGAGGAGGAGCCCTGCGAGGAGTCCGACCCGGTGTGAGGCCTCCCGCCGCCCCGCCGCCCCGCCACGCCCGGTCGGGGGCGCGGCGGGAGACTGCGGGGTGCCGAGAAGAAGCGGCGGCCCACCCGCCCGGCGGCCCGGTCAGAAGTCGCCGTAGTTGACCTGCCAGGTGGGCAGGCCCATCCGGCGCCAGATGGCGACCACGCGGTCCCGGTCGTCCAGCGAGACCCGGACCGCGAAGCGGCTCCGCACGTGCCGGTCGAAGAGTTCGGCCTTGACCACGTCGTCCTGCCGGTGGTCACCGGAGGCCCGCATCCACAGCTCGTCGTACGGCACGTCGTGGCGCGCGAGCCATTCCTCGGTCTGCGGCCGGTGTTCCTCGCTGCGCCCGGACAGCAGCACGATCGTGTCGCCGTCGGCCCGCCGGAAGGCGGTCAGGGCGTGCCGGACCGACGGGTTGAGGAGGTCGGTCCCGCAGCGCGAGAAGTCGTACGGTCCGCGGTCGCCCCGCAGCGCGAGCGTCCCGTCGATGTCGCACATCACCGCGGCCGGCAGGGCCGGGTCGGCGACATAGGGCTCCACGGCCGGCTGGTCGTTCAGCCAGGCGTCGGTGAGCCGCCAGCCGCCCTTGGTGGCCTTGGCGTGCTTCTCCGCGAGGATCCGGATGATCTCCTCGCCGACGGACCGCTCCCGCTCGGCGTCCCGGCGTACGCACTCCTCGACCGGCACGTCGGTGAAGTCGTGGACGACGAAGGTCGCGCGCCCCGCGACGGCCGCCTTGAGCCGCTTGGGGATGTGCTGCGTCAGGTGGGTGTTGTCGACGACCACGTCGAAACCGCCGTTGACCGCGGCCCGTACGGCGGCGTCCTGGATCTCGAGGACGGTCCGTTCGTGCGCGAACGAGCGCTCCCGGTCCAGCCCGGGGACGTCGAGCATGGTCCGCAGGTCGTCGAGGTTGACGCGGCGCATCCGGCCCCCGGACTCCGCCTGGAGCGAGCGCGCGGCGGTGGTCTTGCCCGACGCGGGCAGCCCCGTCATGACGTGTACGACAGGCACTGGTCAGTTCTCCTCATCGGTCGTGAACGGGTCGGACGCCTCCGGCCGCACCGCCCGCCAGGTGACGAGGTCGGTCGGCCGCGCGTCGAGCCGCAGGAACATCGCGGCCCGGATGCCCGGGTCGGTCAGCGCACGGGCGGCGCGGGCGAAGGCGCCCCGGTCGTCGCCGAGGTGCGCGATCTCCCGGAAGGCACCGTCGATGGCGCGTTCGCGGTCGGCCGCGGCGCGTTCCATCTCCGCGATCCTCTCGCGGACCCAGTTGTCGAATTCATCCGGGACCTGTTCGAGGAGCGCGTCGAGCGGTGCGCCGCCGTGGGCCCGCACCTCGGCGAGTGAGCAGCCGAGGCCCTGGGCGACCTGCCCGGCGGGCAGCGCGGCGAACCGCTGGATGCCGTGGCCGCGCCAGATGTCGCGTTCGGTGACCCCCGTCAGCACCTTGTGGAGCCGTACGTATTCGGCGATCTTCGCCTTCACCCGGACACCGGAGGCGTAGCGCAGGACGTAGCCCTCGGCGTCGGTGCCGGTCGCGGCTCCGCCGCCGGGCAGCGTGCTGGACTCGGTCAGCGCGATCAGCTCGGCCAGCGGCATCGCGGGCCACGCGGTGACGACCGACCCGATCCCCCGCCAGGCCTCCGCGGCGCGCGCGAGCGGCAGTTCGGCGCCGTCGCGGCCCATCGCGGCGAGCAGCACCAGGTCGCGGCGGTCGCCGTAGTCGACGACGATCCGGTTCTGCGGGTAGAGGACCTCGGCCAGGTAGGTCACGCCCGGGGTGAGCGCGGAGGTGTCCTTGGTGTCGAGGAGCCGCTGGGCCCAGGTGGCCTGTTCGCTGATGAACGATCCCTTGGAGGCGACCCGCCACGCGCCCGCGTAGTGGAAGACGACCGCGAGGCTCCCGTCGACCTTCTCGTACACCTCGAACGGCTCGTCCGGCAGGGCGGGCGCGTAGGGCTGACCGCTGGTGTGCTCGCCGACGTTGAAGAACTTCGGCAGGGGCAGCGCGACGATCTCGCCGGTGGCGTCGTCGGCGACCAGTCCCCGGCAGCGGGTCGTGACCCGGTTCCAGACCCGTTCGTACTGGCAGGTCCGCGTGTAGGTGTAGATCGACAGCGGCAGCTCGGGGTGGGCCTTGCGGGTCACGTGACCGGCCTCGAGGGCCGCCGCGAGCTCGTCGGGCGGCATCAGTTCTTTGAGAGTCAGGGGCGCCTGGCTCATGGGATTCCTCCTGGTTG
Organism: Streptomyces sp. NPDC002138; assembly: GCF_040296485.1. Taxonomy (NCBI): domain Bacteria; kingdom Bacillati; phylum Actinomycetota; class Actinomycetes; order Kitasatosporales; family Streptomycetaceae; genus Streptomyces; species Streptomyces sp. NPDC002138. Next base: position 24,448 of record NZ_JBEOXE010000008.1, read on the forward strand.
CGAGCCCTCAGTCTGCCCCGGCGACCCTCTGACCGGTAACGATTAAGGGTGGGCGGACCCGCGCGAGGCGGAGCCGGACGCGGTGTCAGACCCCCTCCCTATGCTGGGCGTACAAGATCGGATGAGGGCGTCCGACGGGGAGTTCGCGGGAGGTACCGGGTGCGCATCGAGCGCCATGTGGTGGGAGAGGCGGCGCTGTCCGCCGCGGTGGCGGATTTCGCCGAGCGGATGGCCGGTGACGTCCACCGGATGCAGCACGACGAGTCCCCGGAGTACGGCTGGGAAATGATCTGCGAGTCCTTCCTCGACTACCTGGGGGCCCGGTCCGTGGAGAATCCCGCGCTCGCCGGGAAGGACTGCAAGACGGCTTCGCGTCGGCCGCCGCCGCGGCGGTCGGCTCGTTCGCCCTGACCGCACGGCCGCGGCGGGTGGGGGACGTGTTCATCGAGTACACCGGTACCGGCGTGGTGTACGACAGCGAGGACTCGGGCCGCGAGGTCCCCGCGCACGACTGGCTGGACACCTTCTTCCTGGCGTTCGTCGCGGGTGACACCGACCGGGACGGGCTGCTGTTCGTCGACGCGGCGGTCTCCCGGAAGGGCCTGGAGGACCGGGCCGACGTGGCGCTCGTCCACGCCCTGCTGGCCTTCGTGTACGGGCACATCGAGGCCGCGGAGGCGGACGGCGCCCCGGGGCCGGTGTCCGACGAGCGGCGCAGTGCGGTGATCGACGGCCTGGTCCGTGAGCTGGGCCCGGGGACCGACCGGCCCCACCACCGGGCGGCGCTCGCGACGCTGCGGGCCCTCGCGGCGGGCGACCGGGCCGCCTTCACCGAGGCGTTGGCCGGGCAGTTGACGGAGTACCGCGAGCGCGAGGCGGGGATGGCCGCTCCCCGTCCCCGCACGCTGCTGCCGCTGGACGCCCTCGCGCTCGCCGCGATGGCGCAGCGGTGGAACGGCTGGCAGCTCGGCGTCGACTCCGCCTACCTGCCCGCGGCCGCGGTCGCGGGTTTCCCCCCGCCGGTGCCCCGGGTGCGGGCGTTCGGCGCGGACAAGCGGCCGGACGCCGTCGCGGAGCTGGCCGCCGGACCGCTGGTGGTGGACCGGCCGCGGCCGCCGCGGCGGGAGACGGCCGGCGATCCCGCGGAGTACGAGAGGTACCTGGGCCGCGGCGCGGAGCAGTTCGCCGACCCCGGGCAGGAGCCCGCGCGGCTGGCTTCGCGGCTGACGCGGCTGATGGAGGATCAGTACCGGCTCTGCCAGGAGCGGCTCGCGGGTGATCCGGAGGGCGTGGGCGGCGAGCGCGGGCGTGCGGCGCTGCGGCTCGCGGCCGAGGCCGGGGCGGCGGCGTTCGTGCTGGCCGGGGCCGCGTCCGGGACCGAACAGGAGGTCACCGTGGGGGGCGTGACGCGCGCGCTGCCCGCGGGGGGTCATCCGGACCGGGTGGGGCCGGGGCAGTGGCTGCGGGCCACGGCGCTGGCCATGATCGCGGGGGAAGGGGAGCTGCTGGCCGCCTGCGTCCGGGTCGGGCCCGATCCCTTCGCGCACGGCGGCCGTGCGTCGGTGCTCCGGGAGTACGCGACGGCGCTGCACGACCACCTGCGCGGGGCCGACGCCTCGCCCGCGCTGCGGCGTGCGGCGACGGAGGCGTTCCGGTTGCGCGACGTCAACTACCTCTCGCCGCCCGTGGTGTTGCTGTCGCAGCTGACGGCCGGGGACCGGGAGGGCTTCGCGCTCGCCCTGGCGGACGCGCTGGAGGCGCACCGCGACCACTACGGGGTCGGCGACAACGGCTCCGACCCCGACGCCCTCCTCAACCTGGACGTCCTGGCACTGGCCTGCCACGCCCGCCGCTCCGGCTGGGAGGTGCCGGTGGTCTCGCCGTACCTGCCGCCGCACCTGGTGGCCGGCCTGGTCGGCTGGCCGAACGGCTAGACCGGCGCGGTCGTCTGCGCGGCCGTCTGCGCGGACAGGACGGCTTCGGTGGTGACCACCTTCGCGAAGCGCATGCGGTGCAGGACGGCCGCGGTGGCGCGGGCGAGGTCCTCGGCGGCGATGGTGTCGCCGTCGGGGCCCGCCATGTCGAAGGTGTGCATCGCGTCGATCGGGAAGATCGCGTCGTAGCCGAGGTTGCCCGCCATGCGGGCGGTGGTCTCGTTGCAGACGTTCGTCATGATGCCGATGATCACCACTTGCCGGGCGCCCCGCTCCGTGAGCCAGGCGTGCAGGTCGGGGGTGCCGTAGAAGGCGCTGTTGACCGTCTTGGTGATGTGCAGGTCCGCCCGGACGGCGGCGACCGCGGGCTTCAGCTCGTACCCCGCCGTGCCCGGCTGGAGCGGGGCGGCCGCGGTGGCGTGCTGGACCACGACCACCGGGCGGCCGGCGGACTGCCAGGCGTCGGTGAGGGCGGTCATGTTCTTCTCGGCGTCCGGGTTGTCCCGGCGTCCCCAGTACGCGTGGTCCTCGAAGCCCTGCTGGACGTCGATCACGATCAGGACGGCGTCGGGGTCGAGGATGAGGGGGGCGTCGAATGCGCTGGTGTTCGTCATGGCTCCATCGTGGTGCGGGCCGGACGGGGCCCGTGAGGGGACGGGCCGCCGGTGATCGATAGATTCCTGCCATGCCCGCCGCACCCGCACCCGCCCCCGCGCCCCTCCCCACGCCCGGCCCCGTCCCCGCTTCCGCGCCCGTCCCCGCCCTCCGGGAGCTGCGGACCGTCGGCGCTCTGGTCTTCGACGGGGTCCGGGCCTTCGACTACGCCGTGATCATCGAGGTGTGGGGCCGCCTGGCCGGGGCCGAGCTGCGCGTGTGCGGCCCTGACGCGGCCCGGGTCCGGCTCGGCGGCGGCCTGGAGCGGGTGCCCGATCACGGTCTCGACGCGCTGCTGGAGTGCGATCTGATCCTGGTCCCGGGGGTGGAGGAGCCCCTCGCCACCCGCGATCCGGCCGTGCTCGAGATGCTGCGCGCCGCACACGCCCGGGGCATCGCGCTGGCGTCGCTGTGCGCGGGCGCCTTCGTCCTGGCCGAGGCGGGTCTGCTGGAGGGCCGTACCGTCACCACGCACTGGGCCCTGGCCGGGCGGCTGGCCGCGCGCCACCCCGGCGTCGGCGTCCGGCCGGAGGTGCTGTTCACCGGGGACGGGGAGATCTGGAGCTCGGCGGGGGTGGCGGCGGGCATCGACCTCTGTCTGCACCTGGTGCGCTCCGCGCACGGCCAGCGGGCCGCGGCGGCCATCGCGCGGGCGATGGTCACCGCGCCGTTCCGGCCGGGCGGGCAGGCCCAGTTCATTCCGTCGCCGGTGCCGCGGGAGCCGGCGGGCGGGCCGGAGGACCCGCTGGCCGGGGCGCGGGACGCGGTGCTCGGCGCGCTGGGGAGCGCCTGGACGGTCCGGCGGATGGCCGACGCGGCCCTGATGTCGGAGCGCACCTTCGCGCGCCGGTTCGCCCTGGCCACCGGGTCGACGCCGCTGCGCTGGCTGCTGGAGCAGCGGGTGCTGGCCGCCCAGCAGCTGCTGGAGGAGACGGACCTGCCGGTCGAGGAGGTCGCCACGCGCTGCGGCTTCGGGTCGGCGGTCTCGCTGCGGCCCGCGTTCGTACGACGCGTGGGGCTGTCCCCGCGCGCCTACCGGCAGACCTTCCGCGGCACGCCGTAACCCTGCCGGGCCGGGCGCGGCCGAGCAGGGAGCCGGGCCGCTTACAGCGCCTTGCTCTCCATGGTCGGGCGCAGCCGCTCCAGCAGGGCGGAGAGCGTCGCGCTCTCCTCCTCGTCGAGGGTGTCGAGCGCGCCGTGCGTGGCCTGCATCTCCTCGCGCACGCGCCGGATGATCTCGCGGCCCGCGTCGGTGGCCACGACGTTCTTGACGCGGCGGTCGGCGGGGTCCGCCTCGCGCCGGACCAGCTCGCGTGCTTCCAGCCGGTCGACGATCCCGGTGACGTTGGACGCGTCACACACCAGCAGGGTGGCGAGGCCCCTCATCGGGACCGGGGAGTCGAGCTGGGCCAGGGCCTTGGCCTGCGTGGAAGTCAGGCCGTGCCGGGCTGCCGCGGCGGCGAAGTCCCGCCATTGGGCGGTGGCGATCGCGGCGAGCAGCTCCAGCAGCCGGAGCTTGGCGGGCGTGGGCGGGGCGGTGGCGCTCATGCCTGGAGTGTCGCTCATGTCTGCGAGTGTACGCACAGTCCTTGAGGTCATCAATCATTTACTTGACGTCCTTAACTATCTGCGTCTAACGTCATCCCCTGACCAACTGCTTGATGCACTCAAACATCTGCGGTCTGAAGCAACCTGAAGCCATGAGAAGGTCCTGCCAGCCATGAGCACCCCCGCATCCGCCCCCGCCGCCGGGCAGAGGAACGAGACGGTCATCGTCTTCGCCCTCAGCCTCGCCGCCATGGTCGTGTCGATGATGCAGACCCTGCCCGTCCCGATCCTGGGTCTGATCCGGACCGACCTCGGCACCTCGACCGCCAACGTGAGCTGGGTCACCACGGCCACCCTGCTGTCCGCCGCGGTCTTCACCCCGCTGCTCGGCCGCTTCGGTGACCAGCACGGCAAGAAGCCGACCCTGATCGCCGTCCTCGGCGTGATGGTCGTCGGTTCGGTCATCGCCGCGCTGGCGACCTCGCTCCCGCTGCTGATCCTGGGCCGGGTGCTCCAGGGCGCCGCCACCGCGATCTTCCCGCTGGCCCTCTCGGTGCTGCGCGAGGAGGTCCGCCCGCAGAAGCTTCCCGGGGCGATGGCGCTGGTCAGCGGCACGCTCGCGTTCGGCAGCGGCCTGGCGCTCGTGGCCACCGGCCTGCTCACCTCCGGCAAGGACGCGGACTACCGCAACGCCTTCTGGATGGCGACCGGCTTCGCCGTCCTCGCCCTCCTCGCGGTCGCCTTCCTCGTCCCGGCCACCCGCCACAAGACCGGCGGCCGCACCGACATCCTCGGCGCGCTGACCCTCGGCATCGCGCTGCTGCTCCTCCTGCTGCCGATCTCCCAGGGCCACGAGTGGGGCTGGTCCTCCGGCCGCACGCTGGGCAGCTTCGCCGGCGCCGTGGTCATGGGCGGCGTGTGGGTGTTCACCGAGCTGAAGGTCCGCGAGCCGCTCGTCGACATGCGGATGTTCGTGCACCGTCCGGTGCTGATGGCCAACCTGGCCGGCATCCTCGTCGGCTTCGGGATGTTCGCGAACTTCCTCGGCGTCTCCTACCTCGTGCAGATGCCGAAGGCGCTCACCGGATACGGCTTCGACGCCTCCATCCTGCGCGCGTCCGTCCAGTTCCTGCTGCCCGGCGCGATCGTCTCGCTGCTCGCCTCCCCCGTCGGCGGCCAGCTGGTCCGCCACCGCGGGCCGCGGATCGCGCTCGCCGTCGCCGCCGCGCTCGGCGCCGTGGGCTTCGGCTGGCTGGCCCTGGACCACGAGCACACCTTCTCGGTGATCGGCGCCGGTGTCGTCGTCGGCGCGGCCGTCAGCTTCGGCTACGCGGCCATGCCCGCCGTCATCATGGCGAGCGTCCCGCACCACCAGAGCGGTATCGCCAACGGCATCAACTCCATCTCCCGCTCCACCGGCAGCGCGATCGGCAGCGCCATCGTCACCACGATCCTGGCGTCCAAGACCATCGAGCACCTGCCCGCCGGGGTCCCGCCGCTGCCCGCCGAGTCGGGATTCACCCTGACCTTCGGCATCGGGGCCGTCGCCTTCGCGCTGGTCGCGGTGATCAGCTGGCTCGGCCTGCGCGGCAAGACCGGCCCCCGCGTGGTCGAGGCGAGTGCGCCGCGGCTGCAGAGCGTGCCGGCGAAGGCGCCCGAGAGCGCCGACGCCGTCTGACCCGCACAACCCGCCTGACCCGTACTACCCGGCCGGTGTGAACCGGACCACCGCCGCGCGGCCCGCCGCGCTCAGGTGCAGGACGCCCTGCTCGCCTCCCGTGGCGAGCAGGGCGTCGTACGTTTCCAGCCGGACGCCGCCCTCGGCGCCCGCGCCCTCCAGGGACGCGGCCCCCGCCAGGGCGATCACGAGCAGCGAGCCGCCTCCGGTCGCGGCGAGGGCGAGGTCGCCCCGTACGACGGCCACCTCCGCCCGGACGGCGTCCCTGCGGTACATCACGTTGAAGTTCACGACCGGTCCGTCCAGCAGTCGGCAGCCGGTCGCCACGTCCCCGGCGAAACGCTGCGGCGCGTAGCGCTCGTCCACCAGGCGCCGTACGCCGTCCACCGTGAGGTCCATCCCGGCGCCCTCGGCGAGGGTGAGCGTGCGGTCGACCCCGGGGAAGGCCGAGAAGGGGCCGTCGGCGGCCACCTCCGCGAGGCTGACCCGCCACGCGAAGTCGCCGGTACCGGAGCCCTCGGGCCGGACCGCGATCTGCCGGGTGACTCCCCCGCCGTTCTTCCAGGCCTCGGCCGTCCGGTCGCCGGCCCGCAGGATCCTCACGTCACGCTCGCTCGTCATGGTGATCAGGATGCCCGGGCGGGCGCGGCCCGCGCGCACCCGCCCCGGCATCCCGCGGGTCGCCCTCAGTTCCTGTCGACCGAGAGGTCGTCCCCGTAGACGGATCCCTGGCCGTACCAGCCGTGCAGGTACACCGTCACCGCGCCCGAGGCCCCGGTGGTGAAGGGGACAGACAGCTTGGTCCAGGCCGCGGAGCTGGTCCACGTACTGGCGCTCGCACCGCCGCGCACGCCCAGGTAGGCGTAGCTGCCCTGGACCCATCCGCTCAGGGTGTACTTGGTGTTCGGGGTGAGCGTGAGGGTCTGCGCGCACTCCCCGGTCCGGCTCGCGGTCGGTGCGGTCCTCAGCGCGTACGCGCCCCCGTGCGCCGGGGTCGCGACCACCGCGCCCCCGCTCTCGCAGGTCCACGGCGCGAGCGCGCCGCTCTCGAAGCCGCCGTTGACCAGGGCTCCGCCGCCGCCGCCCGGGCCCGTGACGGTCAGGGTGAAGGTCGTGGAGTGGGTGAGCTGCCCCGCCGTCCCGGTGACGGTGATCGGGTACGTGCCCGGCGCGGCCGAGGCCGCCGCGGTGACGGTGAGCTGCGCGGAGCCGCCCGCCGTGACCGAGCCGGGGCTCAGCGCGGCGCTGACCCCGGCCGGGGCTCCGGCCGCGGTCAGGGCCAGGGTCTTCGCGCTGCCCGAGGTGACGGCCGTACGCACGGTCGCGGTGGTGGCGCCGCCGGGAGCCACCGAGGCCGATCCGGGGGCGACGGCGAGGGAGAAGTCGTCGGCCACCGGTCCGCCGCCCCCGGTGAAGGACGCGAAGGTGTGGGTGAAGTACCAGGGGTCCTGGGCGATGCCCGAGCAGGTGTCGGAGCCGCCGGTGCCGGGGCAGCCGCCGTTGTCGCGCTGCAGGGCCCAGAAGGACAGGGTGTTGATGCCCTTGCCGACGGCCCAGTTGTAGACGGCGGTCGCGTCGGCGGTGGTGAAGGTCTCGGCTGCGCCGAAGTCGTCGATGCCGGGCATCTCGGTGACGCCGACCATCCCCCAGAGCTGCGCGGGGGTCTTGGCCGGGTAGAGGGCGGCGAGCTGGTCGTAGAGACCGGTGGCGGCGCTCTGGGTGTCGGCCGCCATGTCGTGGCTCGCGTTGTCGTAGTAGTCGAAGGTCATCAGGTTCACGACGTCGACCTGGGCGCCCGCGGTCTTCGCGCTCTTGAGGACGGCCAGTCCACTGCTGGCGAGACCTCCGGTGGTGGTCGGCAGGGTGTAGGAGATCTGCAGCGGGCGGCCGCTCGCCGTGGCCCAGTCCTGGACCTTCTTGATGGCCTGGTTGCGGCGGTCGATCCCCGCCTTGTTGGTGAGCGAGTTGTCCTCGATGTCCATGTCGAGGCGCGCCATGTCGTAGGTGGTGATGACCTTCTCGTAGGCGGCGGCGATCGAGTCCACGCTGGTGCAGCTGTCGGCGATCTCGGTGCCGCCGTTGTCGGCCGCGTACCCGCCGAAGGAGGGGATGACGTCACCGCCGCGGGAGCGGATGGTGGCGAAGTCGGCGCCGAAGACGGAGGCGGAGACCGGCTGGCCGGTCGAGCCGTTCCAGTAGGGGGTGCACGATCCCTTGGCCTCGGTCTGGACGAACGCCATGGTGAGGTACTTCGCCCCGGACTTCTGGGCGAGGTCGGCGGGGCTGTCGTTCGCGTACGCCTCGAAGTACGGGGCGAAGACGTGCGCGGGCAGCGGGGTCGCGGCGGCGTGCGCGGCGGAGTCCGCCGCGAGGACGAGGCCGGCGGAGGCGGTGACCGTGCAGAGGGCGGCCAGTAAGGCGCGCAGGGGCCTGGGGCGTCTCATCGTTGCTCCCGGTGGGGCGTGAGCGTGCGGATGGGCGAACGCCTCATGATTGGTCTGGACCATCCCTCGGTCAAGGGTCCAGACCACTTCATTCCCAAGGGTTTGCCGATCCGGCCAACTCGGCGCCGCTCAGACCCGCTTGGGGCGCCCACCGGGACGCGGGAGCCCTTGCCGGGGCGGCCTCAGCGCACCCGGAGAGCCGGGAACGGGGCACCGATGCCTGGCTCGTGCCGGTTCATGACATCCTATGACGTCACAACTCGCCGGGCCGGACCGGTCGATGTCCGGAGCAGACAGGAATAGGTCGATGAGGCTCTGCTTTCTGGTGGAGGAGCAGTACCGCCATGACGGCATGCCGAACGAGGTGATCGGGCAGCTGACCGCGTGGGGACACCACGTGGACGTGGTGCGGCCCGGCGGTTCCCTCCTGCGCATGACCGAGGCGGTCCGCTCGGGCGCCCATGACGCGTGGGTGCTCAAGACCGTCTCCGGCGGCCCCGGGCTCACCCTGCTCGAAGCCGCCGCGGGGGCCGGGATGACCACGGTCAACGACGCCCGCTCGATCCGGGGCGTGCGGGACAAGGCGCTCGCTGCCGCCCTGGGCAGCAGCCGCGGGCTGCCGCTGCCCGTGACCTACGCGGTGGCCCGGCCCGAACTCCTGCTGGAGCTCCCGGCCGCGGAGTACCCGCTGGTGGTCAAGCCCGCCGACGGCAGCTCCGGCCGGGCCGTGCACCTGGTGTCCTCGCCGGAGCGACTGGCCGCGATGCTCCCGGAACTGGCGGGCGAGGGCATGCTGATCGCGCAGCCGTACGTACCCAACGCGGGCACCGACATCAAGGTGTACAGCGTCTGCGGCGAGCTGTACGCCACCGAGCGCCGTTCGCCGCTGCACCCCGACCACTCGGTCCGGGAGCGGCGCGTGCCGCTGTCCGCCGAAGTGGCCGCGATAGCCGGGCAGGTGGGTGCGGTCTACGGGCTGGACCTGTACGGGGTCGACGTGGTCCTCGGCCCGGACGGGCCGGTGGTGGTCGACGTGAACGACTTCCCGAGCTTCCGCCAGGTGCCGGACGCGGCGGCGCGGGTGGCCCGGGCGGTGCTCGGGCTGGCCCGCGCGGGATCGCCGGGCGCCGCGGCGTCGGCCTCGGCCGCGGGAGTGCGGGCGCCCTCGATCCCGGCGCAGCTGAGCGTGGCGACGGCGCCGGAGGCGGCCGTTCCCGCGACCGTGCCGGCGGGCGAGGGCCCGTGAGGATCGGACTGATCACCCCCGACCCCGGGCATCCGCTGCTGGCCGGGGCGAGCGCCCTGCTCGCGCCCGAGCACGGGGTCGAGGTGCTGGATCCGGGCACCACGGAGCGGCTGCCGGGTCCGCCCGCCGATGTGTACCTGCTCAAGTCCCGTACGCCGCGCGCCCTCGCCCTGGCCGCGGAGGCGGAGGCGCTCGGGGCGCCGGTGCTCAACTCGGTGGCGGCGACCACCCTGTGCCAGGACCGCACCCTGATGGCCGAGCTGGCCCTCGGGGCGGGGCTGCCGTTCGCCGCCACCCGCGCCTTCACCTCGCTCGCCGAGCTGGCCGCGGGCCCGCCGCTCGCGGGGCCGGTCGTGGTCAAGAGCCACCACAGCCGCCGGGGCGATCTGGTCGCCCGGGTCGACGACGGGGCGCAGTTGGACGCGCTGGTCCCGCGGTGGGCCGGGGAGCCGGTCGTGGTGCAGGAGTTCGCGCCGAACAGCGGCTGGGACCACAAGCTGTGGGCGATCGGGGACCGGGTCTACGCGGCGGTGCGCCGCTCCGAGCTCTCCCCCGGCGGCCGCGGCCCCAACCTGCCGCTCGCGCCCGGCGGTCTGCCGCCGGGCTGGGGGGAGCTGGTCCGCGCGGTCGGCGAGGTCTTCGCCCTGGACGTGTTCGGCGTGGACATCATCGCGACCGGGGGCGACGGGGATCCGCTGATCGTGGACATCAACGCCTTTCCCGGCATCCGGGGTCAGGCCGACGCCCCCGCGGCGCTGGCCGCGCTCGCCCTGCGCCGCGCGGGAACGGGCCGCCGGGCCACGGCGAAAACCGGGTGCGGGCGGTCCGGCCAGGTGTGAGGGTTCGATCATGAACCGTGAACAGATCTCCCGCATCGCGCACACCCGCCACCCGATCAAGGCCCCGCTCGACGACACGTCGGTGCAGCGGCTGCTGGACAGCGGCGTGGCCCGGGACCAGGCGCGCCTGGTCGATCTCGGCTGCGGCACGGCGGAGTGGCTGCTGCGCGCGCTCGCGGCCCACCCCGGGGCCCGTGCCGAAGGCGTCGACGTGTCCCCGGAGGCCCTGGAGCAGGCCTCCGCGGCGGCCCGCGCGCGCGGTCTCCAGGACCGGCTGGTGCTGCACCAGCAGGCGGCCGCGGACTTCACCGCGCCGCATCCCTTCGACCTGATCCTCAGCGTCGGTTCCACCCATGCCTTCGGCGGCCTGCTGCCCACGCTCGACGCGGCGGCGGCGCAGCTGGCCCCGGGCGGGCGGGTGCTGATCGGCGACGGCTTCTGGGAGCGGGAGCCGACCCCGGAGGCCGTCGAGATGCTCGGGAACTACGCCGACCTGGCGACCACCCTGGACAAGATCACCGCCGCGGGCTGGACCCCGGTGCTCGGGCACGTCAGTACCCGCCGCGAGCTCGACGACTACGAGTGGGCGCTCTGGGGCACGCTGGCCGACTGGGCGCTGGACCACCCGGACGACGCGGACAGCGCCCAGGCCCTGGAAACGGCCGCCGAACGGCGCTCCGAATGGCTGGGCACCTATCGGGAGAGCTTCGGTTTCCTGACCCTGGTGCTGCGCAGGACGGCCGGCTGAAAAGCCGGTGCGGCCGCCGCGGGCACCGGCCTAGAGTCGGGGGATGAGTACACGCACCTTCCGCGTCACCGTCCGCGGCGCCTTCGACGGTCTCACCCCCGAGCAGCACGCGGAGCTGCTGGCCCGCGCGCCGGAGCACGACGTGCTGCGGGCGGAGTTCACCGCCGAGGGCCACCTCAGTTACGACATCGGCGCCCGGCCGTTCTTCACCTTCCGCTTCCTGGAGTCGGGTGAGACGGAGGAGGACATCCTCGACGCGGGCGCGCGGGCCGAGCTGGCCGCCGAGGCGTGGCTGGAGGAGCGCGGATACGGATTCAAGAACATCACGTCCCAGTCCCAGGACCTCTCGCTGGCCCCGCTCGGCAAGCGCGGCCGGCGCGCGGCGGCAGCAGCCCTGCCGACCGGCTGACCGACGGCCGGCCCGCCCCGTACCCCGCTCCCGGGATGCGGGGGGCGCCGGGCGGCGGGAGAGTGGCCGCATGGGTATCGATGATTACGGCGGCGGCGCCGGGGCTCAGTCCGCGGTCCTCGTCGTCACGACGAACGACGTTCCCGGGTATCAGGTGCAGAGGGTCATCGGGGAGGTCTTCGGGCTCACCGTCCGCTCGCGCCACCTGGGCAGCCAGATCGGCGCCGGGCTGAAGTCGATGATCGGCGGCGAGTTGAAGGGGCTGACCAAGACCCTGGTGCAGACCCGCAACCAGGCCATGGAGCGGCTCATCGAACAGGCTCAGGCCCGCGGCGCGAACGCGGTGCTGATGATGCGGTTCGACGTGACCGACGCCGCCGACGTGGGCACCGAGGTGTGCGCCTACGGGACGGCCGTCGTCATCGCACCGCAGTAGCCGGGCCGCCCGCCCCGCCACCCCCGCGTCGTCCACCGCGCCGTCCACCCCGGCGCAACCTCGCCGTCATGCGCGACTGTCACGCTCCTCGGGGCCGAAGTTGTATGTACAACTTCGGCCCCTGAAGCGAATCGGAAGCGACCACGACGACGGGAGCCGTGATGACGGCAACGACGACCCTCCCCCGCCCACCCGCGCTCTGGCTGCGCGACAACTGCCCCTGCGCCGACTGCCGCGATCCGCGCAGCGGCCAGAAGCTGTTCCAGATCACCGATCTCCCGGCCGCCCTCGCGGTCGGCTCCGCCCGGGAGAGCGTCACCGCGCTCGGTGAGCCCGCCCACGAGGTCGTCTGGGCCCCGGACGGCCACCGCTCCCTCTACCCCCTGGCCTGGCTGGACGCGCACGCCCCCGGGGCCGGCGGATCCCACCCCGGCGACGGGCGGACCGAGGCCGACAAGGAGACCTGGGCCGCGGCGGACCTGGCCGGACGGCTGCCCGAGGCCGACTGGGCCGCGTACGACACCGACGACGCGGTACGGGCCCACGCCCTGGAGAGCGTCCAGCGGCTCGGCTTCGTCCTGCTGCGCGGCGTCCCCCCGCGTGACCGGCAGGTCCTCACGGTGGCCCGGACCTTCGGCCACGTCCGCGAGACGAACTACGGCGAGCTGTTCGAGGTGCGCGTCGAGGCGGAGCCCAACAACCTGGCCTTCACCGGGGCCCGGATCACCCCGCACACCGACAACCCCTACCGCGATCCGGTCCCCACGCTCCAGCTCCTGCACTGCCTGGCCAACGAGGCGCGCGGCGGGGACTCCGGGCTCGTCGACGGGTTCCACGCGGCCGCCCTGCTGCGGGCCGAGGACCCGGACGCCTTCGACGTCCTGACCCGCGTCCCCGCCGAGTTCGCCTTCGCCGACGCGCGCACCGAGCTGCGCGCCCAGCGGACGCTGATCGAGACCGACTCCCTCGGCCGCATCCGCGAGGTCCGCTTCAACAACCGTTCCCTCGCGACCCTGCACCAGCCGGCCGACCTCCTCGACGCGTTCTACCGCGCCTACCGGACCTTCGCCGCGCTCCTGCTCCGCCCGGAGCTGCGGCTGGACTTCCGGCTCACCCCGGGCGACTGCCTCGTCTTCGACAACACCCGGCTGCTGCATGCCCGTACGGCCTTCTCCGAGGCCGGCGCGCGCCACCTCCAGGGGGCCTACGCCGACCTCGACGGCCTCGCCTCCACCCTCGCCGTCCTGCGCCGCGCCGGGGGCGCCCGATGAACGCCGCCGCCGTGGACCCCGTGGACCCGCTCGACGAACTGGCCGCGCTCTTCGATGGTGAGGGCAGCGCCGAATACCTCGGCGAAGCGGTCACCCAGGCCGGGCACATGCTCCAGGCCGGCGCGCTCGCCGAGGCGGCCGGGGCGCCCGCCGCGCTGATCGCCGCCGCGCTGCTGCACGACGTGGGCCACTTCCAAGGGACCGTCACCGGACGCGACCTGATGGAGGGTCACCAGGACAACCGGCACAGCCACACCGGGGCGGACTGGCTCGGGCAGTGGTTCGGGCCCGAGGTCACCGAGCCGGTGCGGCTGCACGTGGCCGCCAAGCGGTACCTGTGCGCGGCCGAGCCGGGGTACTTCGCCCTGCTCTCCGAGGCGTCCGTGCACACCCTGCGCGTGCAGGGCGGCCCGATGACCGCCGAGCAGGCCCGCGCCTTCGAGGCGCTGCCGGGCGCGGCCGACGCGATCGCGGTGCGGCGCTGGGACGAGCGGGCCAAGGATCCGGAGCTGGCGACCCCGGGCTTCGCGCATTTCCGGCCGCTGCTGGCGTCCCTGCTCATCCGTTCCTGACGGTGCCGGCCCCTCGGCCCCCGGTCAGGGGCCGAGGCGGCGGCCCAGCGCACTGGCCGCGGTCGTGTGCACCGTGAAGGCCACCGTGCCCGGCAGGTACCGGTCCTGCGACCACTCCACCGGCGCCCCCGCCGGGTCGGTGGAGCGCCGCCGCTCCCGCAGCAGCGCCTCCCCGGCCCGGCAGCCCAGCAGTTCCGCGTCGTGACCGTCCGCCGCCACCAGGTCGATGGTGTGGTGGGCGTCCATGAACAGCACTCCGTGCAGGGCGAGTTCGGCGGAGTAGGAGACGGTGTCCAGCGGCATGGCCGCGACCAGCGCGCCGACGGCCTCCGGGTACGTCGTGCGCTCCACCATCACCGGAGCCCCGGCCAGCGTCCGCAGCCGCCGCACCCGGTACACCGCGTCCCCGGCGCCGATCCGCAGGTGCTCGGCCTCTTCGGCGTCGGCCGCCACCCGGTCCACCGCGACCGTCCGGCCGCCCGGTTCGCGGCCCAGGGAGCGCGCCCAGCGGGTGAAGCTGCGCAGTTCGGCGGAGCCCGCATCGCCCGGCGCGGCCAGGACCACCCGGCGGGTGCCCCTGCGCGAGGTGACCAGGCCGTCGGCCCGCAGCGCGGCGAGCGCCTGGCGGACGGTCCCCCTGGAAACGCCGTGACGGCGGGCGAGTTCGTCCTCCGCGGGCAGCCTGGCCCCGGAGCCGTACTCGCCCGCCGTGATGGCGGTCCGCAGGTCCGCGGCGACGCGGAGGTACAACGGGGTGGTGCGCGGGGCCTCGTTCACGGACCCAGCTTGCCACGGCCGCCGGAACGCCCGACGGCGCCCCTCACGCGCACAGCGCGCGCAGCAGCGCCGGGTCCGCGTCGGCGAGCGAGCCGAGGAGGGTCAACCCGGGGGCGGCGGCGAGGGGTTCGGTGGACGGCACCCCGAGCACCCGGCAGCCCGCGGCGAGCGCGGAGGCCACGCCCGTCGCGCTGTCCTCGACCGCGACGCAGCGGGCCGCCTCCACGCCGAGCGCGAGCGCGGCCGCGAGGTAGGGATCGGGCTCGGGCTTGGTGCGTACGGTGTCCTCCGCGCCGAAGAGCGCGTCGAAGCGGTGCCCGTCCAGGGTCCCCGCCACCTGGTCGACCACGGCCCGCGGCGAGGCGGACACCAGCGCGGTGGGCACGGACTCGGCGCGCAGCGCGGCGAGCAGCCGCAGCGCGCCGGGGCGCGGGACGGTCCCGGCGGCGAGCCGCGTGGCGAACCCGGCCCCCAGCTCGGCGGCGAGGTCCGGCTCCCGCGCGTCCAGGTACCCGGCCAGCAGCGCCGCGGTGTCCTCGACGGAGCGCCCGGTGACCGCGGTCCGGCGTACGGCGTCCAGCGCGCGCCCCCGGCGCACGGCGGCGGCCTCGACCACCTCCAGCCAGACGCCCTCGGTGTCCACCAGGGTGCCGTCCATGTCGAAGAGGACCGCCTGCAGGCTCACGCGGCGCCGTCCCGGGCGGAGGCGCCGCGTACCGGGCCGTCCTGCGGCGCGAGCAGCACCGGGCGCGGCTGCGGCCGTACGTCGACGCGGGCGCCGGGCAGCAGGCCGGCCGCGGCGTGCGTGGGGACGTCCGCCTTGAGTTCGCTCCCGCGGGCCGGGCCGTCGGTCAGCGCGATCCGCACCCGGACGGTCGGGCCGTGGAACGCGGTGCCGAGGACGCGGCCGGGGCCGTCGTCCAGAGCCGTGACCTCGAGGCTCTCGGGGCGCAGCAGGGCCTCGACCGGCCCGGGGGCGGGCGCCGGGCCGTCGACGGGCAGCCGGACGCCGAGCACCTCGACGGTGCCGTCGGCGGCGGCCTGCCCGGGCACCCGGTTCATGGCGCCGATGAAGTCGGCGACGAATCCGGTGGCGGGGCGGGCGTACAGCTCGGTGGGCGTGGCGCACTGTTCGAGGCGGCCGCCGCGCATCACGGCGACCCGGTCGGCCATGGAGAGGGCCTCTTCCTGGTCGTGCGTGACGAAGACGGTGGTGATGCCCAGCTCCAGCTGGAGGCGGCGGATCTCCTCGCGCAGCGTCACCCGGACCTGCGCGTCGAGGGCGGACAGCGGCTCGTCGAGGAGCAGCAGCCGGGGGCGCAGGGCGAGCGCGCGGGCGAGGGCGACGCGCTGCTGCTGGCCGCCGGAGAGCTGGTGCGGGTAGCGGCCGCCGTGGCCGGGCAGGCCGACCAGCTCGAGGAGTTCGGCGGCGCGCGTGCGCCGTTCGGCGGCGGAGACGCCGCGCATCCGCAGGCCGAAGCCGACGTTGTCGGTGGCGCTCAGGTGCGGGAAGAGGCTGTACGACTGGAACACCATGGCGGTGTCGCGGCGGTTGGCCGGGACCGCCGCGATGTCCTTGCCGTCGAGCAGGACCGCTCCGGCGTCGGGCCGTTCGAACCCGGCGAGGACCCGCAGGGCGGTGGTCTTGCCGCAGCCCGACGGGCCGAGCAGGGCCAGGAGTTCGCCGGGGGCCACTTCGAGGTCGAGGCCGTCGAGGGCCACGGCGGAGCCGAACTCGCGGCGCAGGCCGCGCAGTTCGAGGCGCGCTCCGGCGCCGGTCCCGGCCTTCACGGGCGTCTCGGGTGTCGCGGTCGTCGCGGTCGTCGCGTTCATCAGGGGGTGACTCCTACGGATACGGACTTCGTGCGGGGGGTGCGGTGGTGGCGCTTGCGGCCGGCCACCGTCAGGGCGAGCAGCAGGATCCAGGTCAGCAGCAGGCTCAGCAGGGAAACGGCGACGGACAGCCGGGCGTCGGAGCCGGAGGCCTGCACGACCCACACCGTGAAGGGTTCGAAGCCCAGCAGCTGGGCGACGGTGAACTCGCCCAGGACCAGGGCCAGCGCGAGGAAGGAGGCGTTCAGCAACGCGCCCCGCAGATTGGGCAGTACGGCCAGGACCAGCGCGCGCGGCCAGGACGCCCCGAGGTCACGGGCCGCCTCGACCAGGGTGCGTACGTCCACCGCGCGCAGCCCGGCGTCGAGCGCCCGGTAGACGAACGGCAGGGCCATCACGGCGTAGGCGAGGACCAGGATCAGCGGGAAGGAGGGGTTCTGGACGGCCACGAAGGTCTGGTAGAGCGGGGTCGCGGCGAGCTGTTCGGGCCCCCAGCGCAGCACCGTGGTGATCCCGGCGGTCAGCGCGACCGGCGGCACCACCAGCGGCAGGGTGCACACGACCTCCAGGACCGAGCGCAGCCGGGGCGCCCCGAGCCGCACCGCGACGGCGGCCGGGACGGTGACCAGCAGCACCAGGGCCACGGTCGCGGCGGCCAGGCCGAGGGAGAGGGTCAGCGCGGCGAGGAAGCCGTCGGCGTGCACGATCCGGGTGTAGGCGGAGAGGGTCCAGCCCTGGCCCGGGATGTCGAGCGTGAAGACGGCGGAGGCGAGCAGCGGGACCAGGAAGTACGTCGCCGCGAGCAGCAGGACGATCATGCGGCCGGGGCGCGGGGCTCCCGCGGTCCGGACGGCCGGGATCAGGCGAGCCATCGGGTGCTCCTTCGCTGCAGGGGCAGGTGGACGGCCATGACCAGGACCGCGACGAGCACCATGTCCAGGCTGAGCGCGAGCGCCACGTTCTCCTGGCCGATCAGTACGTTCCCGGACAGCGCGTCGGCGATCTGCAGGGTGACGAGGGGGACGGAGCTGCCGACCATCGCGGCGGCGGTGGCGTAGGCGGCGAAGGCGCTGCCGAAGAGCAGGACGAACCCGCCGAGCAGGGTGGGCAGCAGCACGGGGATCCCGATGTGGCGCCAGTAGCCCCAGGTGGAGGCGCCGCAGTCCTGGGCGGCCTCGCGCCACTGGGGGCGCAGGCCGTCGAGGGCGGGCGCCACGGTGAGCACCATCAGCGGGACCAGGAAGTAGAGGTAGGTCAGCGACAGGCCCCAGAAGCCGTACAGGGACCAGCCGTGGGCCTCGAGCCCGAGGCCGGTGGTGAGGACGCCCGCGTTGCCGAGGGTGGCGACGAAGGCGAAGGCCAGCGGGACGCCGCCGAAGTTGGCGAGCACCCCGGAGGCGGTCAGTACGGCTTCGCGCAGCACGCGGCTGCGGGAGCTGACGACGGCCTGGGCGACGAGCAGCCCGAGGAGGGCGCCCGCGGCGGCGGTGAGCGCGGACAGTTTCACGCTGCCGACGAGGGCGGTGCGGTAGGCGCCGTCGACCGAGCGGGTGAGGTTGTCCATGCCGTACGCGGAGGTGCCCGCGACCGGGTCCTTGACGCTGAAGGCGCCGAAGACCATGGCCAGGGCCGGGAGCCCGAAGGCGAGGGCGACCAGGAGGAGCAGCGGGAGGGCGGCGAGCCAGGCGCCGGGGCGGCGCGGGCGGCGTGCGGGCCGGGACCGCGCGGGGGCTGCGGGGGCGGGGACCGCCGCCGCGCCGGGCACGGAGCCCGGCGTGGCGGCGACCGGTGCGTGAGGGGTCATCTGCGCGTCAGCCGGCGATCGCCTTGGCCCAGCCGCCGGCCAGGATCTCCTTGGCCTTGGCGGTCTGCTCCTGGCTCGGGAACTTCGGGGTGCCGGTGACGGCGGGCAGGGCGGCGGCAGCGGCCTTGTCGAGGGTGCCGTCGGCCTCCATGACGGGCATCAGCACGGGCCGGGCGTGGCCGCCCAGCCACAGGTTCTGGCCCTCGGCGCTGTACAGGTACTCCTGCCACAGGCGGGCGGCCGCCGGGTGCGGGGCGTCCTTGTTGACGGCCTGGGAGTAGTACTGGGCGAACTGGCCGTCGGCGGGGACGGCGACCTTCCAGTCGATGCCCTTGGGCTTGAACTGCTCGGCGTAACCGGCGTTCAGGTAGTCCCAGTCGATGCTGATGGGCGTCTCGCCCTTCTCGACGGTGGCCGGGGTGGACTCGACGGGGTTGTAGTTCCCGTTCTTCTTGAGCTTGCCGAAGAAGTCGAGGCCGGGCTGGATGTCGTCGAAGGAGCCACCGCTCGCGAGGGAGGCGGCGTAGACGCCGGCGAAGGCGGAGCCGGACTTGGTGGGGTTGCCGTTGAGGGCGACCTGGCCCTTGTACTCGGGCTTCAGGAGGTCCGCGAAGGTCTGCGGGCAGACCTTGACGCGCTTGGCGTCGCAGCCGATGGAGACGTAGCCGCCGTAGTCGTTGGCCCAGCGGCCCTGCGGGTCGCGCTGGCCTTCGGGGATCTTGTCGAAGCCGGCGACCTTGTACGCGGCGAGGAGGTTCTCGGCGGTCGCGGACTGGGCGAAGGCCGCGCCCAGGTCGAGGACGTCCGGGGCGCGGTCCTGACCCTTGCGGGACTTGACCGCGTTGATCTCGTCCTGGCTGGAACCGTCCGGGTTCTCCACCTTGACCTGGATCCCGTACTTCTTGGTGAAGCCGTCGATCAGGGCGCCGTAGTTCGCCCAGTCGCGGGGCAGCGCGATGGCGTTGAGGGCGCCTTCCTTCTTCGCTGCGGCGACCAGGGCGTCCATGCCGCCGAAGTCGGCGGCGGAGGCGGCGGTGGCGGCGTTCTTGCCGTTCGCCGTGGTCGCGGCCGCCTTGTCGGGGGCGGCGCCGCAGGCGGAGAGGGCCAGGGCGCTGAGGGCGAGACCGGCGGCGAGCGCGACGGTCCGGGTGTGCGCGGTGATCACGTGGAGGCTCCAAGTTGTATGGACAACTGAGCCCATTACCGGAGTCCCGGATGTCGCCCCGGTGAATGGCAGGCGGCATCCGGACAGCGAGTGGCGGTCGTTTCCGGCCACTGACGACGCCGGTGACCGGAAGCGATCGCCGGCGGAGTCAGTTCGTCAGTCGCGAAGCCCGCCGGACGGTGTCGGCGAGCCCGCGCACGTCCGCGTCCTCCGTCCGGGCCGCCGCCTCGGAGGCGCGGTCGGCGAGCCGGTCGAGCGGAACGGCGCCGGGTACGGGCTCCCAGCCGCCCCCGCGCTCGCGCAGGGCCGAGGCGAAGTAGGCGGCCACGGCCGTGACCTGGAAGCGCGGGTCGGCCTCGGTCCAGGAGCGGCCCGTCAGCGCGGCCGCCTCCACGGAGGCCGATTCCTCGTGCGGGGCCCGGGTGGCGGGGTCGAGCCAGCGGACGGTGGCCGTCGCGATGTGCCCGGCCGCCCCGGGGCGCGTACGGACCGCGTACAGGGCGGTGACGCTGTGGCCGGGGCCGACCTCGCCGCCGTCCACCGCGTCGTCGCGGAAGTCCTCGTCGGCGACGCGCCGGTTCTCGTACCCGATCAGCCGGAACTTCTCCACGGTCTGCGGATCGAAGGCCACCTGGGCCTTGGCGTCGCGGGCCCGCAGGTCTATCTGGGCGGGCAGGTCGTCGAGGAACACCTTCCGCGCCTGTTCGGCATCGGAGACGTAGACGGTGTGCCCGTCGCCCCGGTCGGCGAGGGTCTCCATCAGCGCGTCGCCGTAATCACTGCCCACGCCCACACCGAACAGGGTGATGCCCTTGTCCTTGCGCGCCGTCTCGACCCGTTCGAGGATCCCGTCCGCCGAGGTGTCACCGGAGTTGGCGAGGCCGTCCGAGAGGACCACGACCCGGTTGGTGGCGCCCTCGCGCAGGCCCTTGACCGCCTCCTCGTAGCCGCGGGTCACCCCGGCCTCGACGTTGGTGGAGCTGTCGGGCCGCAGGGAGGAGACGACCTCGTGGATGTGCTCCCGGTGACCGCCGAGGCGGGTCATCGGAATCCGGGTCCTGGCCTTGCCGCTGAAGGTCACCAGGGCGATCGAGTCGTCGTCGCGGAGCCGGTCGGTCATCAGCTCCATGGAGGTGCGGACCAGGTCCAGGCGCCCCGGCTCCTCCATCGATCCGGAGACGTCGACGACGAAGGTGAGGGCGGCGGGCTTGCGGACCGCGTCCGCGGCGGGGGCCCCGGTGGTGAGCCCGACCCGCATCAGCGACCAGTTCCCGTCGTCGGTCCGGGCCCCGTCGACGGCCACGGAGAAGCCGTTGCCCTCCGGGCGGCGGTAGTCCTGGCGGAAGCTGTTGACGAACTCCTCGGGCCGCACGGTCCGCGGATCCGGCAGCCGGCCCGCACCGATCGTGCGGCGGGCGAAGCCGTAACTGGCGGTGTCCACGTCCAGGGCGAAGGTGGACAGGTAGTCGGCGGGCGGAGCGCTGCGCTTCGCTCCGTCGCTCTCCCCCTCCGACTCCCCCTGGCCGGCGGTCCGGCCGCCGCCGTCGGGGGCGGCGTAGCGGGTCCCCGATCCGTTCCTGCTCGAGCCGTTCGCACCTCCGGCCGCGCTGCAGCCGGTCAGCAGGATGCCGCCCACCGCGAGCGCGGCGACCGCCCTCGTGTACGTCCTCGCGCGAAGTCTCATGCGGTGCTCCTCCGTTGGCCGTGCGCCGACTGTCCGTTGGGCGTTCCCGGTACTGGTGAATGTGACGTCCCGGCGGGCCTTCCGGACGAGTCGGAGGCGTTGCGAATGCGTCTCGAAGCGACAACGGCAGGCGGAACATCAAGGTCTGGGCTCGATACGGCCACGATGACCTCACGGCGGACAACCCCGGCCCGACCGGGAGCCGATTTAAATGACATCCCTATGTGCGGCGCCCCGGACAACCCCGCCGGGACACCGGTATTCACCGGAGCAACACCCCGTCGCATCGAATGGAATTGACGGCCCGGAAGCTAGGGTTGACGCATGAACGGTTCGCTTACCGAGCCCCGTACCCCAGCTCCCGCCCAACCCGCGAGCTTTGTTCAGGAAGTATTACGGGGTGTCGCCCAAGTCGATTTCATGCCCCATGCGGTCACGGGCATTTTCTTCATCGGCGCCCTCGCCGCGGCGGGCTGGGAGTTCGCCCTCTACGGGCTGCTCGGCAGCGTGGTCGGAACCGCCACCGCCTACGCCTTCGGAATCGACCGCACCCTCGTCTCGGCCGGCCTGCGCGGTTTCAACGGAACACTCGTCGCATTGTCGTTCGCCGTCTTTCTCGGCGCCCGGCATCTCTCGACGGTGCTGCTGGCCATCGGCGGGTGCATCACGGTCGTCGTGATCACCTCGGCGCTCGCGACCATTCTCGGCACCTGGGACATCCCGACCTTCACAATGCCGTTCTGCATCATGGCGAGCGTCATGACGGTCGCGGCGCCCAATTTCTCCCGGGTATGGCACGGCGGTCCCGATCTCGCCGCACTCCCCAAACCGGCCGTGGACACGACCGCATTGGACTGGGAACAGCTCTGGCACGGTTTCTTCGCCAATTTCGGCCAGATCTTCTTCATGCCGCAGTGGTACGTCGGCCTCGTCTTCCTCGCCGGAATCACCGTCGCGAGCCGGGTCGCCGCGGCGATGGCCTGCGTGGGCAGCGCCGTGGCCCTCTTCGTCGCCTGGGCCATGGGTTCGCCCGCCAAGGGCGTCTCCGAGGGCCTGATGGGTTACAACAGCGTCCTCGTCGCCATGGCCCTGTGCGGGGTGTTCCTCGTGACCGGCGGCTGGAGCTTCGGCTACGCGGTGCTCGGCGCCGCCGCCGCGACCGGCCTGACGACCGCCATGGCCGCGTTCTTCGCCCCCTTCGGCGGCCACACCTTCACCTGGCCGTTCGTCCTGACCTCGCTGGTGTTCGTCGCGGCGGTACCGGCGATCCCCCGGCTGCGCCGCACCTGAACTCCCCCAGCCCACCCGCCCGAAAGTGAGTGACCGATGAATCTCGCTCCCCGTGAGATGGACAAGCTCTGGATCTACGTCGTCGCCGATCTCGCCCGCAAGCGGCGCGACCGGGGCGTCAAGCTCAACTACAGCGAGGCCTGCGCCCTGATCAGCGAGGGCATCCTGGAGGGCGCCCGGGACGGCAAGACCGTCGCGGAGTGCATGGAACTCGGCAAGCAGGTCGTCGCGGCGGGCGACGTCATGGCCGGGGTCCGGGAGATGCTGCCGCTGCTCCAGGTCGAAGCCGCCTTCGCCGACGGCACCAAGCTGGTCTCCTGTCACGACCCCGTCGGGGCCTGAGGGTGACCACGGTCGTGGACGCGGCCGAACAGAGCGGTCACGACGGCCAGGCGCCGCCCGCCGCCGTGGTCCTGGGCGCGGGGCACGAGGGCGGGGCCGCCATCGGCGGGGTGGCCGCCGGGCGGCCGCTGGCCGAGGCGGTCCGCGCGGCGCTCGCCGCCTCTCCCGGCCCGGTGTGCGTGGTTCCCATGACCCTGGGGCGGGACCCGCGGCTGATCGCCGACTGCGCCCGCGCCCTGCGCTGGCTCGGGCGCGGCGAGGGCCGGGACCGCCTGGCGCTGGCGCCGCCGTTCGCCACCGTCGACCACCTCACCGCGTGGCTGCGCACGGCCGCGCTGAGGGCGGTGCGGTCGGCTCCGCAGACCTCGGCGGTGCTGATCACGGCGCCCGCCGCGGGCCCGTTCGAGGACGCCGACCTCTTCCGGGTGGCCCGGCTGGTGCGGCAGTACGGCGCGCACCGCTGGGTCGAGGTCGCCTTCGACGGGGGCGACCCGGACCTCGCCGAGGGCGTGGAGCGGTGCCGCCGCCTCGGGGCCCGCCATGTCGCCCTGCTCCGCGCGGCGTTCGGGCCCCTGGACGACGTACGGGGCGTGCCCGCGGGCGTGCTCGACACCGGGCCGCTGCTGACCGAAGCCGCCATCGCCGAGGTGCTGCGGTCCCGGGTCGCGCACGCCCTGCACCGCCTGGCCCACGGGGACGACGGCACGGGCGCCGGGCTGGACGCGGAACACGGGCACGGCTACGCGCATGCGCACGGCCCGGACGGCGGCCACGACCACGCGCACCCGCGCGCGCACCCGCACGACCCCGACCACTCCCCCCACTGAAGGGAACCACCACCATGTCCGGTGGCGCCACCTACCTCTACGGCGAAGGCACCGTGGAGATCAACGCAGGCCGCCGCAAGGCCACGGTCTCTGTGTCCAACACCGGCGACCGCGCCGTCCAGGTCGGTTCGCACTACCACTTCTTCGAGGCCAACCGGGCCCTGGACTTCGACCGCAACGCCGCCTACGGCATGCACCTGGACCTCCCCGCGGGCACCGCGGTGCGCTTCGAGCCCGGTGACACCCGCGAGGTCCACCTGACCGCGTTCGGCGGCCACGGCCGCCTCATCGGCTTCAGCTCGCTCGTCGACGGCGGGCTCGGCTCCACCGACACCCGCAACCGCGCGCTGCGCCGGGCCGTCGAACTCGGCTTCCTGGGCGCCCGCATCGAGGAACCCGGACGGCCCGGCGCCGCCGCGGCCTCCGGCGACGAGGACGGGCACGAGGGGCCCGGCGGCGACGGTCACGGCGGCGACGGCGACGGCCACGGCCACGGCGGCGACGGCCACAAGAAGAAGAACAAGAGCCACAGCCACAAGAAGGGCGAGAACTGATGGCCGTCCTGAGCCGCAAGCAGTACACCGACCTGTTCGGGCCGACCATCGGGGACCGCTTCCACCTGGCGGACACCAATCTGGTCGTCGAGGTCGAGAAGGACCACAACGAGGGGCACTACGGCGACGAGGCCGTTTACGGCGGTGGCAAGGGCATCCGCGACGGCATGGCCCAGGACCCGCAGGCCACCAGCCTGCAGGGCGCCCTCGACCTCGTGATCACCAACGTGGTCGTGATGGACGCGGTGCTCGGCGTGGTCAAGGGCGACCTCGGCGTCAAGGACGGGATGATCGCCGGCCTGGGCAAGGCGGGCAATCCGCACACCCAGTCCGGGGTGCACCCCAAGCTGGTCATCGGCCCCGGCACCGAGGTGATCTCCGGCGAGCACCTGATCGCCACGGCGGGCGGGATCGACACCCACATCCACTTCATCGCCCCGCAGCAGGCCGAACACGGGCTCTCCAACGGCATCACCACCCTCATCGGCGGGGGCACCGGCCCCTCCGACGGCACCAACGGCACCACCTGCACCCCCGGCCCCTGGAACATCGGGCGGATGTACCAGGCCGTCGAGGACCTCCCGGTCAACGTGGGCCTGCTGGGCAAGGGCAACGGCTCGCTGCCGGACGCGCTGATCGAGCAGGTCGAGGCGGGCGTCTGCGGGCTGAAGGTGCACGAGGACTGGGGCACCACACCGGCCGCGCTGAGCAAGGCCCTCGACGTCGCGGACGACTACGACGTCCAGGTCGCGGTGCACACCGACACCCTCAACGAGTCCGGTTTCTTCGAGGACACCCGCTCCGCCATCGACGGGCGCACCATCCACACCTTCCACACCGAGGGCGCGGGCGGCGGGCACGCCCCGGACATCATGCGGATCGCGGGCGAACCCAACGTCCTGCCCTCCTCCACCAACCCGACGCTTCCCTACACCGTCAACTCGGTGGACGAGCTGCTCGACATGGTGATGGTCTGCCACCACCTCTCGCACGACATCCCCGAGGACGTCTCCTTCGCCGATTCCCGCGTGCGGGCCGAGACGATCGCGGCGGAGACCGTCCTGCACGACGAGGGCGTCATCTCGATCTTCTCCTCGGACTCCCAGGCCATGGGCCGGATCGGCGAGTCCTGGACCCGCGCGTTCCAGACCGCGCACCACTGCAAGGACCAGCGCGGCAAGCTGGCCGGGGACACCGAGCGGAACGACAACTTCCGGGTCATGCGCTACCTGGCGAAGATGACGATCAACCCGGCCATCGCCACCGGCACCGCCGAGCACATCGGCTCGCTGGAGACGGGCAAGCTCGCCGACATCGTGCTGTGGCCGATGCACTCCTTCGCCGCGAAGCCGAAGATGGTCATCAAGGGCGGCCTGATCAACTGGGCACTGATGGGCGATCCGAACGCCTCGCTGCCGACCCCGCAGCCGGTCTACTACCGGCCGATGTTCGGGGCGTACGGCAGGGCGAAGCAGGCCACCCGGGTCTCCTTCATGTCGCAGGCCGCGATCGCGCTCGGCGTGCCGGAGCGGCTGGGGCTGGACAGCAGGGTGCTGCCGGTGCGCCACTGCCGGACCATCGGCAAGCAGCACATGCTCCACAACGACGCGCTGCCCGAGATCACCGTGGACCCGGAGACCTACAAGGTCACCCTGGACGGGGTGCCCGCCACCATCGAACCGGCCCGCGAACTGCCTCTGAACCACCTGTTCTACCTGGCATGAGCACCCCGCGCGGTACGAGCGCCACGGCCGACGGCGGTATCGGCTCCGCCGCCCTGCTGGTCAGCCTCCAGCTGACCGACTCCTCCTTCCCCAGCGGCTTCTACACGCTCTCGCACGGCCTGGAGGGATACGCCCAGGCCAAGGCCGTGACCCCCGAGGGCGTGCCGGAGCTGCTGGCCGACCTGCTGCGGCATTCGGTGGGGCCCTCCGACGCCACCGCGCTGGCGCTGGCCCACCGGGCCGCGGCCGCGGGCGACTGGGCGGGGCTCGGCGAGATCGACCGCAGGCTGTACGCGGCCAAGCTGAACGAGGGACTGCGGCGCGCGGCCACCCGGACCGGACGCCAGCTGCTGGACATCGCCCGCGAGTGTGTGGGCGGCGCGCCCTTGGAGCGGTATGCGGAGCTGGTCGCCGCCCAACGGGCGCCCGGGACGCAGGCCGTGGCCGCCGGGGTCGCGTACGCGGCGGCGGCCGTCCCGGCGCGGGCGGCCGTGGTCAGCGACCTGTTCGCGTTCTCGGCGAGCTTCACCGGGGCCGCGCTGCGGCTGCGGCTCACGGACCACCGCCGGGCCCAGGTCGTGCTCCGCGCCACCGCTCCCGTCATCGAGGAGGTGGCGGAAGCGGCCCTGCGGCGCGAGCTCGCCGACCTCGGCGGGTGCGTCCCCCTGGCCGACGTGATGTCGGCCCGGCACGAGCGGGCCGAGGCCCGCCTGTTCGCCACCTGATCACTCCCCCTCCTCCTACTGCTCCTACTGCGAGAGGCAAGAACAGCCCATGAGAGACGACCACGTCCTGCGGGTCGGTATCGGCGGTCCCGTCGGCTCCGGCAAGACCGCGCTGATCGAGGCGCTGGTGCCGGTGCTGATCGCCCGCGGTCACCGGCCCGCCGTGATCACCAACGACATCTACACCCAGGAGGACGCCCACCACGTCCGCCGCACCCTCGCGGGGGTGCTGGACCCCGAGCGGGTGGTCGGCGTGGAGACCGGAGCCTGTCCGCACACGGCGGTGCGCGACGACCCGACCATGAATCTGGCCGCGGGCGCCGAGATGCTGGAGCGCTTCCCCGATGTGGACACGCTGCTGTACGAGTCGGGCGGGGACAATCTCACGCTGACCTTCAGCCCGGTGCTGGTGGACCTGTTCCTGTTCGTGCTGGACACCGCCGAGGGCGAGAAGATGCCCCGCAAGCGGGGGCCCGGCATCACCGAGTCCGACCTGCTGGTCATCAACAAGATCGACATCGCCCAGTACGTCCGCGCCGACCTGGGGGTGATGGAGCGCGACGCCCACCACGTGCGCGAGGGGCGCCCGGTGGTGCTCACGAACTGCCTGACCGGATACGGCCTGGAGGAGATCGCGACCTTCGTCGAGTCCTTCCGCCGGGTACCGGCGTGAGCATCGTGGCCGTCCCGCCGACCGCCGTCCCCGCCCCTGTTCCCCCTCCTGGCCCTGGCCCTGGCCCCGCACCGCACCGGGCGACGCCCGCCCGGTCCCCCGGGCGGCTGGAGCCCGCGCACTACGAACCCCCGCGCGTCCCTCCGGAGGTGCGCCGCCACTCCGCCGTCCCCGACACCCTCGGGGTCGGCCGCCCCGGCAAGGTGGGCCTGCTGGAGCTCGGCTTCGAGCGGCGCGGGGGCCGCACCGAGCTGGTGCGGCACTACCAGAAGTCCCCGCTCCAGATCATGCGGCCGCTGTACTTCGACCCGCACCGCCCGGATCTGCCGGTGACCTTCCTGATGTCCACCGGCGGCGGCGTCATCCAGGCCGACCGGCTGCGCCAGGACCTGGTGTTCGGGCCCGGCACCGCGGCCCACGTCACGACCCAGGCCGCGACCAAGGTCTACCGGATGGAGCACGACTACGCGGTCGCGCAGACGCTCCTGACCGCCCGAGCGGGCGCGTACGTCGAGTACCTGCCCGATCCGGTGATCCCCTACGTCGAGTCCCGCTTCTACCAGCGCACCGTCATCACCGCCGACCCCTCCGCCACCGTGCTCGCCAGTGAGACCGTGCTGGCCGGGCGGCTCGCGCGCGGTGAGCGCCACGCGTACGCCGTCTTCGCCTCCGACTTCGAGGTGCGGCGCCCCGACGGCGGCCTGGTCGCGCTGGACACCGTACGGCTGGAGCCCGGTGGCGGCGGGGTCACCGGACCGGCCGTGCTGGGCGGGCACGGCGTGATGGCGGCCTTCTTCGTCGTGACCCCGCTGGCCCCGGCCCGCGAGGTGGCCGACCTGCTGCACGCGACCCTGGCGGACTGCGGGCTGCCGCACGGGGTCAGTGTGCTGCCGCAGGAGTGCGGGGCCTGGGTCCGGGTGCTGGGCGAGCGCGGCCAGGAGGTCTCGCGGGCCCTGTCCGCCGCGTGGAACGCCGTACGCCTGCGGCTCATCGGCAGCCCGGCGCCCGACCTCCGCAAGACCTGACCGCGCACGACCCGACCCGACCCCACCTGCCCAACCGAAGGATCCGCCCCCCATGCCTCCTGGCTACGACACGGGTAACACCGCCTGGATGATGGCGAGCACCGCGATGGTGCTGCTGATGACCCCCGGCCTCGCCTTCTTCTACGGCGGCATGGTCAAGACCAAACACGTCCTGGTGATGCTCAAGATGAGCTTCGCCTGCCTGTCGCTGGTCACCATCATCTGGCTCGCGGTCGGTTACTCCCTCGCCTTCGGCAAGGACGCCGGCGCCGGCCTGATCGGCGATCTGGACCACGCCTTCTTCCGCGGCGTCGGGATGACCACCCTGCACGGCTCGATCCCGACCGTGATCTTCGCCTGCTTCCAGATGTCGTTCGCGATCATCACGGTGGCACTGATCAGCGGCTCGATCGCGGGCCGGGCCACCATGAGGGGCTGGCTCGTCTTCGTCATCGCCTGGACCCTGATCGTGTACGTGCCCACCGCCCACTGGGTGTTCGCGCCGGACGGGTGGATCGCCGCGTCGCTCGGCGCCCTCGACTACGCGGGCGGCCTGCCGGTGGAGCTCAGCTCGGGCGCCTCGGGCCTCGCGGTGGCCATCGTGCTGCGGGGGCGCCGGGACTTCGAGCGCGATCCGATCCGGCCGCACAACCTGCCGCTCGTGGTGATCGGGCTGGCCCTGCTGTGGTTCGGCTGGTTCGGCTTCAACGCCGGATCGGCCCTCCAGGTCGAGGGCAGCGCGCCGGTCACCTTCCTCAACACCCAGCTCGCGGCCGCCGGAGCGATGATCGGCTGGCCGGTCATCGAGAAGTGGCGGCTCGGGCACGTCGAGATGCTGGGCGTGGCCTCGGCGGCCGTCGCGGGCATGGTCGCGATCACCCCGGCCTGCGGTGAGGTCTCCCCGGTCGGCGCCCTGATCATCGGTTTCGCCGCCGGTGTGGTCTGCTGCTTCGCCATCAACATGAAGTACAAGATCGGCGTGGACGACACCCTCGACGTGGTCGGCGTGCACGGCTGGGGCGGCATCGTCGGGGTGCTGTCCATCGGGTTCTTCGCGACCGCCGCGATGAGCGGCAGGAAGGGCCTCTTCTACGGGGGCGGGCTCGACCAGCTGTGGCGCCAGGCCCTCGCCGTCCTGGCCGTCGGCACTTTCTCCTTCACGATGACCTGCATCATCGCGCGGATCATCGACAGGACGGTCGGTTTCCGCACCTCCGAGGAGTACGAGAACGTCCCCGGGCGCGAGGAGGAGGTCGCCTACGACTCCGAGACGCTGGAGCAGATCCGCGACCGGATGGGCGAGCGGGGCGAGGAGCCCGGCCGGGCCCCCGCCCGGTCCCGGACCGGGGTCGGAGCCGGGCCCGGGCCCAGGCTCGGCGAGGCGGCCGACGGGCGGTCGGCCGACCCGGCCGCGCAGGACGCCGCACTGCTGGCCGAGGTCCTCTCGGTCCTGGAACGACGGGAGCGGGACAAGTGACGACGATCGGGGACTCGGGCAACGCCTCGTGGCTGATGACGGCCACGGCCCTGGTGCTGCTGATGGCGCCCGGACTGGCGTTCTTCTACGGCGGGATGGTCCGCACCGGCCAGATCATCGCCATGCTCAAGATGTGCTTCTTCTGCGTGGTGATCGTCACCGTGCTGTGGTTCGCGGTCGGTTACTCGCTGGCGTTCGGGCCGGACGCGGGCGGCCTCGGGATGATCGGCACCCTCGACCACGCCTTCCTGCGCGGGGTCCGCATCGACTCCCTGACCGGTGACGTGCCGACGGTGACCTTCGTGGTCTTCCACATGTCCTTCGCCATCGTCACGGTGGCCCTGATCAGCGGCTCCATCGCGGGCCGGGCCTCGATGAACGGCTGGATCGCCTTCGTCTGCGCCTGGACCCTGCTGGTCTACATCCCCATGGCGCACTGGGTGTTCGACCCGCGGGGGTGGGTGGCCGAGCAGCTCGGCGCCGTCGACTTCTCCGGCGGTACGGTCGTCGAGATCGGCTCCGGGGCCGCGGGCCTCGCGCTCGCGATCGTCGCGGGCAAGCGCGCCGACTTCGAGCGCCAGGGCATCCGTCCGCACAACCTGCCGCTCGTCGTCATCGGTCTGTCGCTGCTGTGGTTCGGCTGGTTCGGCTTCAACACCGGTTCCTCCCTGGGCACTCCGGGCGGGGCCGCGATGGCCTTCCTGAACAGCCAGCTCGCGGCGGGTGCCGCGATGGCCGGCTGGGCCGTCACCAGCTGGTGGCGGACCCGGCAGGTGGGGCTGCTGGACATGTGCATGGGCGCGGTCACGGGTCTGGTCGCCATGACCCCGCTGGCCGGTGGCGTCACCCCGGTGTGGGCCACCGTCACCGGCTTCCTCGCGGGGCTGACCTGTGCGGTCGCGATCAGCTGGAAGTACCGCCTCGGCGTGGACGACACCCTCGACGTGGTCGGCATCCACGGGTGGGGCGGCATCGTCGGCATGGTCATGGCCGGCCTCACCGCGACCGGCGCGCTCACCGGGAAGAAGGGCCTGTTCTACGGCGGTTCCTGGGAGCTGCTCGGCCGGCAGCTCACCGCAGTGGTGGTCCTCGGGCTCTTCGCCTTCGTCATGACCGCGCTCATCGGCAAGGCCATCGGGGCGACCATCGGGCTGCGCCGGCCCGGCGGGATGATCGAGCACGAGCAGGCCTACGCCGAGGTGCTGTCCGACCACCTGAAGCAGCTCGCGGCGGACGACACCGCGCCGCCGCCGCGGGAGGAGCCGGAGAGCGCCTCGGAGCTGGTGGCGCGGCTCCGGGAGGTCCTGATGACGGGCCGGCCGGACCAGTGATGCGCGCCGGTCCCTCTCCGCGGCGGCGCGGCGGTCAGTTGGCCGGGACGGTGTCCTCGAAGGACGTGCCCGCCGCGCGGTAGGCGTTGACCTCGGCGGTGACCTGGGCCGGGGTCAGCAGCTGGTCCTTGACGTGCACCGGTGAACTGACGGCCCGGGGCGGCTGGTTCACGGTTGCCGCGCGGTTCACGGTCACTCCGGCCCGCGCAGCGGGTTCGGCAGCGGGACGTAGCGGGCGGCGGCGCCGTCGGCTCGGGTCCAGCGCAGCAGCAGGTTCGTCTTGCCCGGCAGCGTCGGCGCGCTCAGCAGGGCCCGGACCTCGGGGAGGCCGTGGGTCTCGTCGTAGCGGCGGAACTCCGCCCGGGCGGCGGGCCACAGCTCCCCGGCGACGCCCGGATGGCGGTCGGCGAGGGTCGCGGCGATCTCGCTGAGGTGGTTGACGACCAGGCAGTACACCAGCCGCTGCCAGCCCTCCTCCCGGCCCGTCTCCGGCAGGAGTTTGACGCCCTCCGCGTCCCGGAAGAGGGCCTGCACCGGGGTGCCGGAGCGGTCGACCGCGATCAGGGTGTTCTGGAGGTGAGCCTCCAGGACGACTCCGTGGCGCGCGAAGACCTCCAGCGCCGGGGGCACCACCTGGCGCAGGTACGCGCGCCACCAGCCGGCCGGATCGGCCGTCCGCTCCAGCGGCCCCGGCTCGGAGCCCTCGGCGAGGGCGGCGGCCAGCAGCGGGGTGGCGCCCGGCAGCAGGTGCTCCCGCAGCCCGTCGCGGACCATGACGGCCAGCTCCTCGAAGGCGAAGGCCGCCGTGCGGTAGCCCCGGTCGGCCGTCCAGGCGGCCGTGGTCCCGGAGCGCGCGCGGACCGCCGCGAAGGCGGCGCTGACGGCCGCGTCGGTACGGCGCAGCTTCAGCAGGTCGTGCCGCCACAGCCGGCGCACGTCGTTGGTGATGCGGACGTCGAGGCTGAACTTGGCGAAGAGGTCGGCCGCCGGCCCGGGCAGGTACACGGTCCGCAGCGAGGCCGTCGGATGACCGGGACGGGCGCCGTCGCCCAGCCGCAGCAGCCGCCCGTCGGCGAAGGCGGCCCGCAGCTCCGGGCTCGCGCCGGTCAGCTCCAGCTGCCAGGGGTGCGCCGGCAGCAGCACGTAGCCCGGGGGGACGGGCGGCGCCCCGGCGGCGTCGGCGAGCGCCTCGAACAGCCGGGCCGCGGGCGCGCCGCCCTCCTCGAGCAGCTGGTCCGCGCGCAGCCCGAGGAAGGCGAGCGGGAACCGGGCGTGCGCCTCGGGGGCGTAGGGCAGCCAGGACCGGGCCGGAGCCCCGCCGCGGGCCTTGGGCGCGGGGTGGTGGGGGTGCCCCATCAGCAGCGACTGCTCGGAGCGCACGTACGGATCGTCCGCCGCCGTCGCCCGCGCGCGGGCGGCGAGCAGCGCGCCGATCGCGGCGCGGCTGTCGGCGATCTCGGCGGGCAGCTCGTCGTTCGGGACGCCCGTGTACCGGCGCAGCTCGTCGGCGGTGAGTTTGACCAGGTCGGTGTGGCTCAGCGGGTGCCAGCCGTCGGCCGCCCGCAGCTCGGGCCCGGTGGGGCGGCGCCCGGCGCGCACGCGCAGCAGCCGCCCGCTGCCGCGCAGCCGGTAGGCGCCGTCCTCGTCCGGGTCGGGGTCGGCGGCCTCGCGCAGCAGGCAGTTCAGGAGCGGCGCCGCGGCGTACTCGTCGGCGGTGACGGCGGGGGCGGCGGGCGGCGCGGCGGCGGTGAATTCCAAGGGTCCACGGACTTCCCTCTAGGTCCGGCAGTGATCTTCAGTATCGACGATCCGAGCGGCCGCGGGGGCGTTCGGGTGATGATGGCCCCGGCAACCCGACGACCGGACACGTTCCCGTGACGTGAGGGAACGCGAGCGAAGGAGTACCGCCCTGTACCCCAGTGGCCATGCCCCCGGATCCGCCGCCGAGGACGCCGTCGCCGCCCGGCTGGACGACGTACGGCCGGGGCTCGGCCCCGTCTACGCGGCGACGCTGCGCGGGGCGCGGGCGGCCGTCCTGACCCGGCTCTGGCGGGCCCTCGCCCACGAACCGCTGCCGTGGGTGGTGCGGCGCGAGGTGTCCGGCGACGCGCTGACCGTGCTGCTCGCCGACGGCGCCCGGCTGCGCGGGCCGCTCCCCGACCCGTACGCGACCGTCGCCTACGTCCGCGAGCTGGACCTCGACGGCAGGACACACCACCGGGCAGCGGACCTGATGGCGGCGCTCCGGGTGCCGCACGGCGCCGCCTTCGCGGCTGAGCTGGACGGCAGTACGGCCTCCCTCGCGCTCTCCCGGGCCGGTCAGCGGGCCCACCGGGGCGAGGGGCCCCCGGTCGCGGTGTGGGAGTGGGAGCAGCGGGTGGTGGACGGGCACCCCTACCACCCCAACTGCCGCTACCGCCCCGGTTTCTCCGTGGCCGAGGAGCTGGCGTACGCCCCCGAGCACCGGCCGGTCGTGACGCTGGGCCTGCGGGCCGTACGGGCGGACGCGAGCCTGGTCACGGGCGGATGGCCCGCCGCGCTGCGGGACGGGGAGCGCGTGCTGATCCCGGTGCACCCGTGGCAGGAGGAGCACGTGCCCGGGCTCCCCGGGGCGGCGGTGCGGGACCTGCCGGGGATCGCGGCGCATCCGCTGATGGCGCTGCGCTCGCTGGCCCCGGTCGCGGGCGGTCCGCTGGACGGCTTCGCCCCGGCGGGCGCCGCCCCGCAGCTGAAGACCGCGCTGAGCACCCGGCTGACCTCGTCCGTGCGGGACATCTCGGCGTATTCGATCGAGACGGCGGCGGCGGTGTCGGCCTTCGCCGACGCGCTGGCCGCCCGGCTCGACGGGCGGCTGCACGTCACCCGGACCCTGGGCGCGGTCACCGCGCACAGCCCAGACCTGGCGGCCGTGCTGCGCGAGCCGCCGGAGCGGTACGCCGACACCGGCGCGGGCGAACGGGTCGTGCCGGTGGGGGCCCTCGTGGGCACCCTGAGGGCACGCTCACCCGCGTGGCGGGCCGCCTTCGCGCGGCTCGCGCTGTCGGTGTGCCTGCGGGTGCTCGACCTCGGCGTGGCCCTGGAGGCGCACGGTCAGAACCTGCTGGTGGTCCTCTCGGCCGACGGGGAGCCGCTGCGGCTGGTCTACCGGGACCTCGCGGACATCCGGATCAGCCCGGCCCGGCTGGCCGCGCACGGGATCCCGGCGCCGCCCCTGGCGGGCCGGCTGGTCACGGACGACGAGAGCGTGCTGCGCCGCAAGCTGTTGGGTTCGCTGGTGACCGGGGCACTGGCGTCGCTGGCGGGCTCGGCCCGCTCGCTCGCCGCGGACCTGGCCGCCGCCACCCCGGCGCTCGAGCGCACCCCGGACACGGCGGCGCTGCTGTCCGGGCCGCTGCCGACGAAGGCGCTCACCCTGATGCGGCTGAGCCCGGAGACCCCGGGCGACCTGTGGACCACCCTCGGCCATCCGTCGGAGTGCTCGGGGCTCGTCCCGCGA
Source organism: Streptomyces sp. NPDC002138 (assembly GCF_040296485.1). NCBI lineage: Bacteria > Bacillati > Actinomycetota > Actinomycetes > Kitasatosporales > Streptomycetaceae > Streptomyces > Streptomyces sp. NPDC002138. Next base: position 58,954 of record NZ_JBEOXE010000008.1, read on the forward strand.
CCCTGAGCCGGGAACCTCCGGCGGGCCGCGCGGGCGGTCCGCGGGCGCCGGGAAGTGGGCCGTTCGGGGGGAGCCGGGCCGGTGAGCGGCCCTGTCCCCCGGGCGATCGGGGGCGGCGATGGCACTAGTGGGACATGAGCCTCGATCGCCGTCACGTCCTCGCCGGTGCCGCCGCGGCCGTCCTCGCCTCCGTCGGCGCGACCCGGCCACCGGGAATCCGGGCCGGGCGGCGCGCCGCGGATTTCGAGGCGCTCGCCCGGGACCTGGACGGGCGGGTGGTGCTGCCCGGCCGGCCGGACTACGCCGAGGCGCGCCGGCTCTTCCAGCCGCGCTACGACGCGATCGCTCCCGGCGCGGTCGCCTACCCCGCGCATCCGGGGGACGTCGCGACCTGCGTGGCCTTCGCCCGCCGGTCGGCGGTGGCCGTGGTCCCGCGCGGCGGCGGGCACAGCTACGCGGGCTATTCGACGGGCCCCGGCCTGGTCATCGACGTCGGCGCGCTGGCGGGTGTCGAGACCGGGACCGGGGGCGCCAGGGTGGGCGCCGGAGCCCGGCTCGGTGACGTGAACGCGCGCCTGGCGGAGCGGGGCGTGGCCGTGCCCACCGGGCTGTGTCCCTCCGTCGGGATCGCGGGGCTGACCCTCGGCGGTGGTCTCGGGGTCACCAGCCGGGCCTTCGGGACGACCAGCGACCAGCTCACCGGGATCCAGGTCGTCACCCCTGACGCGGTCGTGCGCGAGGTGGACGCGCGGGCGGACCCGGACCTGTTCTGGGCGCTGCGCGGGGGCGGCGGCGGGAACTTCGGGGTGGTCACCGAGTTCCGGTTCCGCACCCGTCCGGCCGGTGACTGCGCCCTCGCCGAACTGCACTGGTCGTGGGCGGACTCCGCCGCGTTGCTGCGCGGCTGGCAGCGGTGGCTGGGCGCGCTGGCGGACCCGTTCTGGAGCCAGGTGGAGTTCGTGGCCGAGCCCGGTACGGCTCCGGGGCCCGCGGCGGTGCGGGTGCTGTGCCTCGACGGGCGCCGGGCGCTGGAGGAGCAGGTGTCGCGGCTGGCGGACGCGGTCGGGATCCGGCCCCGCGACAGCCATGTGGAGGTGCTGGGCTACGGCGAGACGATGCGGACGATGTCCGGCTGCCGGGACGAGACGCCGGCCGGCTGCCGGCTGCCGGGCCGGCTGCCCGGGCACGATCCGCTGGGGCACCTCGGCCGGGACGACTACGCGGCCCGCTCGGACTTCTGGCCCGCGGCGGGGCTCCCCGAGGACGCGGTGGCGGCCGCGCTGGACGGCGTACGGCGCTACGCCTCGGCGGTGCCCCCGGGCGGGCGGGGCGTGGTGCAGTTCGACGGGGTGTGCGGGGGAGCCGTGGGCCGGGTGGACCCGGCGGCGACGGCCTTCGTGCACCGGGGGGCCGGTTTCCTGGCCCAGTACCTCGCGTACTGGCCCCGGGCGGCCACGCCGACGGAGGTGGGGCGGCACCAGGCCTGGCTGGACGGGCTCTGGCAGCGGCTGCGGCCGTGGGCGGGCGGGCGCGCGTACCAGAACTACACGGATCCCCGGCTCGGAAACTGGCGCGAGGCGTACTACGGGGGCAACCTCGCTCGTTTGACAGAGGTCAAGCGCGCCTACGATCCCGGCCGTCTCTTCGACTTCCCGCAGGCGGTCTAGTGCGCGCGCTCCCCGAGGTACCCCGCTTCGGATCCGGTCAACAGCGAGAAGAGGAATTCAGCATGCGGTGTGGTGCGATGCTGCGTCGGACGCTTGTCGTGGTGGCCGCGGCCTCCGTGGTGGTGGGCATCGGGCAGGTGCCCGCCGGGGCGGGGGGCTCCGGGGCGCCCGCGCGGGGCGCCCGCCCCTGGACGGCCGGCGAGGCCCAGGCCTTCTGGACTCCGGAGCGGATGGCGTCGGCCACGGTCATGGGCCGCGACTCCGCCCTCCGCGGGGTGGCCGGGCCGGGTGACGGACAGGACTTCGACGGGATCCCGGTGGTCGGCCGGCTGTTCGTGATGAAGGAGGGCGGGGCCTACTTCTGCACCGCCAGCGTGGTCGCCTCCCCGCACCACGACCTGGTGCTCGGGGCGGCGCACTGCCTGTTGGGGGCCGACACCCGGCAGGTGGCGTTCGTCCCGCACTACACGGCCAAGACCCCCCGTCCGTACGGGATGTTCCCCGTGCTGAAGGTGCATGTGGACCCGCGCTACCAGCAGCAGGGACCCGATCTCGGGGCCACCCTCGACGTGGCCTTCGCCCGGGTCGGGCCGAACAGCCAGGGCGGCGTCGTGGAGGAGCTGGTCGGCGGGAACCGTCTGATCACGGGCGACGGGTACGAGCACGACGAGGTGCGGCTGATCGGCTATCCGGCGTCGGCCGACCGGCCCCGGGTGTGCGTCAACCGGACGACCCGGTTCACCAGCAACGACCCGGCCAGCCCCGGATCGTTCCTGCGGATCGACTGCACCGGGTACCCAGGCGGCACCAGCGGCGGCCCGTTCCTGAAGAACTTCGACCGGTTCACCAACACCGGTGACGTGGTCGGGGTCATCGGCGGCTGGAAGACGGGCGGCCCCGGACCGGACACCTCCTACAGCGCCTACTTCGGCACGGACGTCAGGAACCTGTACCGGTCGGCGGTCGACGCGGCGCGATGAGCCCGTACGGGCGCCGGGTGCGCCGCGGGTTCCCGACGGTCCGCGGGGTCTGCGGCAGACCCGGCGCGATCACGGTGTCCGGCGGCGGCAGCTCCAGGCGCCGCCGCAGGTCGGCGAGGGCCGCGTGCACCGGGGCGAGGATCACCTCGGCCCGGGGGTGGACGTTGCCCAGGGCGTGCGCGGTGGTCTCGATGGCCTCGGCGGCGTCCTCGGCGGCGGTCCGGCTCCAGCCGCCGGGGAAGGCGGCGTCGTACAGATGACAGGCCGCGTCGGCGACGGCGTCGGCCCGCTCGCCGAGCCCGGGCGCCGCGACCGAGGGCAGTTCCACGCCAGTGTCCATACCGGTCTCAACGACGGCGCCCCGTCCGGGGGAACGCGCCCGAGGGGCGGCCCGGGCGGATGGTTCGCGGCGTGACGGGGCGCCGGTCCCGCAGGGCCTCCTCGAACGCGGCGGCGGGGTAGGGGGTGCGCTGGTCCCCGGAGCGCAGACGGCGCAGGAACGCGTTCAGGAGCAGCGCGGTCGGAGCCTGCCGGTCGAGGACCGCGGCCACCTCCGGCGCGACGCCGGGCGGCCGGTTCCCCGCCGTCCAGTCCCTCAGGAAGTCCAGGTGGTCGCGGTCGCCGCGCAGGGACGCGGTCAGGTGGTAGCGGAGCAGCCCGCTGCCGGTGACGAGGGCGTCGTACCCGAGGTGGCGGGCGTGGAAGGCCCGCTCGCGGGCGCTGCGGGCTCTCGGGTCATGTGGCCCCACTCCAGGAGGGGCGGAAACCGGGTGGCCCGGGGGCCGGTGTGCGTGGTGGGGTGGGGCGGGTCCGGTGGGTGACGAAGGGGGCGCGATGACGGGGTTGCCGTTCGGGGACGGGCTGCGGGCGGAGTTGGGGGCGCCGCACCGGGCAAGGCGGCTGGAGAGCAGCCCGCGTTCACGGGTGTGGCGGGTCGAACTGGACTCCGGGCCCGCCGTGGTCAAGCAGCTCGTCGCCGGGGCCGGGGCGCGCGAGCGGTACCAGCGCGAGGTGGCCGCGCTGCGGCTGGCGGGGCGGCGGGGCGCCGGGCCCGTGGTGCCCGCGCTGCTCGGAGCCGACCCGGGCGAGCGGGTCCTCGTGCTGGAGCACCTCGAGCACGGGCGGCCCGGACCCGAGTGGATCGTGGCGTACGCGGCGGCGCTGGCCCGGCTGCACGCCTGCGGCGCGGACGGCGACGCGGGCCTCGGGGGGCTGCCGGGGTGGCGGGGGCCGGGCCCGGCGGACGTCGCGGCGTTCCTCGGGTTCGCCGGGGAGCTGGGGGCCGCCGTCCCGGCCGGGGCGGAGGACCAGATGTACGCCCTGGTGGACCGGCTCGGCGCCGCTCCGGCGGACTCGCTGCTGCACGGCGATCCGTGTCCCGGCAACGACATGCACACCCCGGCGGGGATCCGGTTCGTGGACTTCGAGCAGGCCTGCCTGGGCAGCGGTCTGATGGAACTGGCGTACCTGCGGATCGGGTTCCCCACCTGCCGGTTCGTGACCGCCGCGGCCGCGCCGCTGCTGGCGCGGGCCGAGGCCGCCTACCGCGCGGTGTGGCGGGAGGAGCGGGGGCGGGAACTGCCGGACGGCCTCGCCGACGCCTGCGCGGGCTGGCTGCTGCGCGGGGACGCGCTGGTGCAGCGGGCCGAGCGCGAGAGCGTGGACCACTTGGCGCGGGCGGTGCGCCGGGACTGGAAGTGGGGCGAGGTCACGGCCCGTCGCCGGCTGGCCCACCGGCTGGAGGTCGTCGCCGCGCTGGGCGCGGAGCACCCGGAGCTGTCCGCCCTGGGCACCCTGGCGGGCGCCATCCGGGAGCGCATGCGGGAGCGCTGGCCGCGCCAGGCCCCCCTGCCGTCGGCGCGCCCGTAGCCCTCCCGACCGCACGCCGGCCGCCTCAGCCCGCCCCGCCACCCCGGACGGCACCCCAGACGGCCCGCGCCAGCACCCCGGCGTCCCGGCGCGCGTCGACGACCAGGTCGCAGGCTGCGCGCAGGGTTTCCACGTGGCGCTCGTGCGCACCGCGCCGGTGGTCGACGTAGTTGGTCAGCAGGACGTCGAGGGGGAAATCGCCGTCCAGGCACTTGCGGCGGATCTTGCGGACCAGCCGCAGGTCGGCCGGGAGGTCCACGAAGACGTCGAAGCGGGCGCAGGGCTCGCCCGGGCTGACGTGCCGGGCGAAGAGGCCCTCGACGACGACCACGCGGGCCGCCGCGAGGGCGCGGGTCGTGTCCTCCTCGAGGCGGGGCGTGTCGAGCGACCGGGGGTCTCCGGTGTCCAGGCGGAGGGTGCCCGCGGGGTCGGGGCGCCAGAGCCCGCGCTCCGGGGTGGCGGCGTAGTAGTCGTCGCCGTGCAGCACCCGGACGGGACCCCGCGGCGCGGTGGCCGCCAGGGCGGTGGCCAGGGTGGTCTTGCCCGCCCCCGCGCCTCCGGTCAGGGTCAGCAGCAGCGGCCGCCTCACGCCGCCCACTGGATCCACAGCGGCAGCAGGAGCAGGGCCGCGACCGAGCTCTTGATGACCAGGGCGGCCGAGAGGTCGACGCCGATGTCGTAGCGCTGGGCGAAGATGAAGAGGTTCTGCGGGGTGGGCATCGCGGCGATCAGGACCAGGTACTTCAGCCAGTCGCCGCCGACGCCGAACAGGCCGCCGCAGACGGCCCAGGCGAGCAGCGGGAAGCCCAGGCACTTGAAGGCGATCAGCGCGATCTCCTCGCGGGTCGTGCCCCGGACGTCGAGGCCGAGCCCGCCCAGGTGCAGGCCGAGGGCGAACAGCGCGACCGGCGAGGCGCTGTCGCCGACGAAGGCGAAGCCGTCGAGGACCACCTTGGGGACCGGCAGGGAGACCAGGTTGAGCAGAATGCCCGCGTTGCAGGCGAGCACGAGCGGGGTGGTCAGCGAGGCGCCGACCGCGCGGGCGAGCCGCTTCCCGGTGCCGACGCCGGTGGTGGCCGCGCCGTCCTCCGCGTGGCCGTCCGCGTGGCCGTCCGCGAGGTCGTCCGCGCGCCCCAGCTCCATGATGGAGATGACGACCAGGGACAGCACACAGACCTGGAACAACAGCACCGGGAAGATCGGCGCCGCGTCACCGAACACCGTGATGAAGACGGGGACCGCGAAATAGGCGGTGTTGACCTGGACGCCCGCCATGATGCGCAGGGCCACCCCGCGCGGCTCCCGCACCCCCGAGGCCCGGGCGGCCAGCCCGACCACCAGCACGGCGAGCGCGGCGGTGGCCGCGTAGCCGGACAGCGCGCGCCAGTTGAACAGGGCGCCGAGATCGCTCGCGTAGATGTTGCCGAAGAGGTAGCAGGGGACGGCGAAGAGGAACGCGTAGTCAGCGAAGGCCTTGGAGGCCTCGGCCGGCACCACCTTCCGTCTGGCCAGCACCGCCCCGCAGCCGAACGCCAGCAGCACCGGCAGCAGTTTCTCCAGCGTGGCCACCGAACCCATGTGCCCCGACCCCCGGCGCTCGCGTTGTTCCTCGTGGGCGTCGGACCGCGGCGCCCCGGTGACCCTACTCTCCTCAAGATCGCGACGGGACGGCCTACCCTGGTCGGATCATGCGAAGCGAAGAGACGTCCGGTCCCCCGCGCGGGCTGAGCGCGGTCCTGCGGACCCCGGCCAGGGCCGCGGAGCCCTTGTTCGCACAGGCCCCCAGGCGCTGGCAGCGCCGGCTGCCGTACGCGGTCGTCGCGGTGGCCCTGCTCACGCTGCTGCCGGTGACGGTCGCCGTCCTCACCAACGACTACAAGGCGGGGGGCGGCTGGGCGGGCGCGCTGGGGGTGGCCCAGACCGTGCCGCTGCTGCTGGCGCTGACCCGGCCGCTGGCCGCCTGGGCCGTCGCCCTCGCGGCGGACACCGTCGGCGCGCTCGTCCTGATCCACGCGGACGGCACCGCCGGGCAGTCCTGGCCGTGGACCCCCATGGTCATCCTCGGCTACCTGCTGCTGATGGCCTGCCTGGGGCTGCGCGAGTCGATCCGGACGCTGGTGGGGGTGTGGCTGACGACCGGGGCGGTCGGGGCGCTGCTCGGCTTCCTCGAGCCGGGCGGGGTGACGAACACGCACGCCCTGCTGTTCGTCCTGGCCGGGGTGATGCTGGTGGTCACCGGCGCGCTGCGCGGAGTGGGCGACGCGCAGCGGCGGGTCGCCGAGCAGGAGAGCATCAGCGAGGCCGAACGCGCCGGGCGCACGCTGCTGGAGGAGCGGGCCAGGATCGCCCGGGAGCTGCACGACGTGGTCGCGCACCACATGTCGGTGATCACGGTGCAGGCCGATTCGGCGCCGTACCGGCTGCCGGACATGTCCGAGGACGTACGCCAGGAGTTCGGGGCGATCGCGGCGGGCGCGCGGGAGTCGCTGAGCGAGATGCGGCGGCTGCTGGTGGTGCTGCGGGGCGACGGTCCGGACGGCGAGCGGGCGCCGCAGCCGGGGCTGGCGCGGCTGCAGCAGCTGGTGGAGGCGACCGTGCGGGCGGGCCTGCCGGTGGAGCTGTCGATGACGGCGGAGGCGGCGCGGGCGGCGGAGGCGGTGCCCGCGGTGGACCTGTCGGCGTACCGGATCGTGCAGGAGGCGCTGGCCAATGTGGTGCGGCACGCGCCGGGGGCCACGACGCGGGTGGCGGTGCGCCACGACGCGGCCGGCTCGGGCGAGGTGCTGGTGCTGGTGGTCAACGGGCGGGCCCGGAGCGCGGCGGTGGAGCTGGAGAGTTCGGGCACGGGACACGGTCTGGTCGGGATGCGCGAGCGCGTACGGTTGACGGGCGGGACGCTGGACACCGGTCCGCTTCCCGACGGCGGCTTCCGGGTCGCCGCCCGCCTGCCGTTGCACTCCCCTGCCGAGGACTCCAGTTGACCATCCGCGTGATCATCGTCGACGACCAGGCCATGGTGCGCGCGGGGTTCGCCGCGCTGCTGTCGGCGCAGGCCGACATCGACGTCGTGGGCGAGGCTCCCGACGGGCGGCGCGGCATCGAGGTGGCGCGGACCACGCACCCCGACGTGGTGCTGATGGACGTGCGGATGCCGGAGATGGACGGGCTGACGGCGGCCCGCGCGCTGCTGGGCCCCGCGCCCGGGGTGGTGCACCGGCCGAAGGTGCTGATGCTGACCACCTTCGACATCGACGACTACGTGTACGAGGCGCTCCGCGCGGGCGCCTCCGGATTCCTCCTCAAGGACGCCCCGCCCGCCGATCTGATCGCCGCGGTCCGGGTGGTGGCCTCGGGCGAGGCGCTGCTGGCGCCGTCGGTGACCCGGCGGCTGATCGCGGACTTCGTGCAGCAGCGGCCCGCGCCCCGCAAGGATCCGGCGCTGCGGCTGAACGGGCTGACCCCGCGCGAGACCGAGGTGCTGGAGCTGATCGCGCGCGGGCTGTCGAACCAGGAGATCGCCGGGCACCTGGTGCTGGCCGAGCAGACGGTCAAGACCCACATCGGACGGGTGCTGGGCAAGCTCGACCTGCGCGACCGGGCCCAGGCCGTCATCTTCGCCTACGAGGCGGGCGTGGTCCGGCCGGGCGACGGCGTCTGACCGCCGCGCCGCGCCCGCCGAAGGACGGGCCCGGCCTCTCCTCCACCCCCTACCCAGGTATGACATCGCACTTGGCTCCCTGGTGCGATGTCCGGTTCGACACCTTCTTCCTACCTTCCTCCTCGAGACGAGGAGAGGTGAAGGGGCATGCGCCGCTTGGGGAGGACGCTGGTCGCCGCCGTGCTGACGGTGACCGTGATCACGGGGACCGCCGGATGGGCGTCCGCCGATACGCAGCGGGCGGTGACCGGACCGCTCCCGGGCACCGCCGCCTGGCGGGCGGAGCCCGGCCCCGCGGCCGGTGCGGGCGTACGGCCGGTGCGGGGGCTGCCCGACCCGGAGAGCGCCGGTCCGCGCGAGGTGGCGCGGTTCTTCGCCGCCCTGGATCCGGACGAGGCGCGGGCGCTGGTACGCCGTCACCCCCTGGTCGCCGGCAATCTGGACGGGGTACCCGTAGCCCTCAGGTATCTGGCCAACCGGATCGCGATCCTGGCCTCCGGTGAGGCCCGGTACCTCTCCCTCGCCGGGGCGGGCCGGCAGATCCTCGCCTTCGACCCGCGCGGGCGCGGCCAGGTCGCCGAGGTCTTCGGCGACCTGACGCACGCGGAACACGTGGCCGTGGTCGTGCCGGGTTCCGACAACGACGCGAGTACGTACGACCGCAAGCGCGCGCCGTACAGCGGGCCGGGCGGGATGGCGAGGGCGCTGCGCGCCTCCACCGGCGACACCACCGCCGTGGTGGCCTGGACGGGCTACACCACCCCGGTCGGGGTGGGGCTGGACGCGGCCCAGGGGCATCTCGCGGAGTCCGGGGCGGCCCGGCTGACCCGGTTCCTCTCCGGGCTCGACGCGGTGGGCGCGGCGGATCCCGCGCTGTTCTGCCACAGCTACGGCTCGGTGGTGTGCGGGCTCGCCGCCCGGTACGCGGATGCCAGGGACATCGTGGTGCTCGGCTCCCCCGGCATGCGCGCGGACAATGTGGCGGGGCTGCGCACCCGGGCCCGGGTGTGGGCCGCCAAGGGCCCCTCCGACTGGATCGACGACGTACCGAACGTCGAGTTCGCCGGGCTCGGGCACGGCGCCGACCCCACGTCGGCCGGATTCGGCGCCCGCCGGGTCCCCGCCGCCGACGCCGAGGGCCACACCGGCTACTTCGTACCCGGCACCCAGTCCCTGGCGGCCTTCGCCGCGATCGCGACGGGAGCGGCCCGATGAGCACCGGCGTGATCGCTCCCGCGCTCGGTGCGCTGCGGCGGACGGCCGGGCGGATCGAGCGGGACACCCCCGCCCACCGCGACCGCGCGATCGACGCGCTGCGCGCCCTCGCGCTGCTGGCCGTCCCCACCGGGCACTGGCTGCTGGGCGGGTTCACGCTGGACGGCGCGGGCGCGCTGCACAACGCGAGCCCGCTGTCCTCCTTCGCCTCGCTCGCGCCCGCCAGTTGGGTGCTCCAGATGCTCGGCATCTTCTTCCTGGTCGGCGGCTACGCCTCGGTGCTCTCCTACCACCGCCGCAAGGGCTCCGCGGGTGCCTGGCTGCGGGGCCGGCTCGCCCGGCTGGGGCGCCCGGTGCTGGGCGTCACCGCCGTGTGGGCGGTGGCGGCCCCGCTGCTGTACACGGCGGGGGTGCCCCTGACGACCCTGCGGACCGGGGCGACGCTGGTGGTCCAGCCGCTGTGGTTCGTCGGGGTGTACGCGGCGGTGACCGCCCTGACGCCGTACTGCGTGCGCGCCGCGCGGCGGCTCGGCGGCTGGGCGGCGGCGCCGCTGCTCGCGTCCGTCGCCCTGGTGGACTTCCTGCGGTACGGGCCGTTCGCGGACGCCGTGCCGTCCTGGCTGGCGCTGGTGAACATCCTGCCGGGCTGGCTGTTCGCCTATCAGCTCGGCGTCTCGTGGGGCGAGGGCCGGATCGGGCGGCGCGGGGCCTGGCTGCTGTGCGCGGGCGGGACGGCGCTGTTCGCGGCCCTGCTGGTGGTGTTCCACTACCCGGCGTCGATGGTCGGCGTACCGGGTGCGGCCCGCACCAACTCGCACCCGCCGTCGCTGCTGGTCCTGGCGCTGGCCGCGGCGCAGTCGGGGGCGGCGATCCTGGTCCGCGACCGGCTCGCGCGGCTGCTGGCCCGCCCGGCCCTGTGGGCTCCGGTGGTCGTCGTCAACCTGTGCGCGATGACCGTCCTGTGCTGGCACCAGAGCGCGATGCTCGCGGCGGCCGTGCCCGCGGCGGCCCTGGGCGCAATCCCGGGGCTGACCACGGCCCCGGACTCGCTGCTGTGGATCGTGCAACGCCTGGCCTGGATGCCGGTGTTCGCGGCCCTGCTCGTCCTGATCGCCCGGTACACGAGGCGGTTCGAGGCCCCGTGGACCAGGACGACGGTGGCGCGGCGCACGGCGGCGGGGCTGCTGTCGGCGGGGTTCGCCGTCTTCGCCCTCGGTCTCGCGTAGCCCTGCCCGCGTCCGCCGAGTCAGGGGGGGGCGGGCGGGCCGGGGTTCAGGAGATCGAGGCCGCCACGACGGCCGCGACCGCGAGGTTGCAGGAGGCGGTGACCCAGACGGCCGGGTGCGGCTGCGGGTCGACCACGATCGCGCCGAGCTTGCCGGGGGTGAACAGGTCGAGGACCAGGAAGGCCAGCCCCATGAGGATCAGGCCCAGCACGCCGAAGGCCGCGGTGTTCAGCAGGCCCTTGCCGAAGTCGTCGTAGGTGGTCCAGATCGAGGTGAACACGATCCCGCCGACGCCGAGCAGCGCGGAGCTGAGCTGCAGGGCCGCGTTGCGGTTGCGCTCCTCCCAGATCTGCTTGCGCAGCGCACCGGGCGTCAGGACGTCCACGAGGACGATGCCGAGGATCAGCAGCACGAGGCCGAGGGCGCCGAAGGCGCTGGTGCGGCCGAGGCCGTTGACGATGTCGCTCATGAGAAGGGCCTGTCTCCGCGTGGGTGGAAAGGGGATGCGAGGTGCCGCGTGGGGAAAGGGAAACCTATCGCACGGCTGTCCTGGCCGGGATGGGGAGGCGGGGATGGCTCGGGTACCGGTTCCGGCGCGGATACGGGCCGCGCGGCCGGGCGAGGCGGCGGCGCTCGGCGCGCTGGTCCTGCGCTCGAAGGCGTACTGGGGGTACGACGAGGAGTTCCTGGCCGCCTGCGCGCCGCAGATGCGGATTCGGGCCGGGGAGATCGGCGCGCGCCGTGTGGTGGTGGCCGAGGCGGAGGGGCCCGGCCGGGCCGTGCTGGGCGTGGCCTCGCTCGAAGGGCGCTCCCCCGTCGCGGCGTTGGGTCTGCTGTTCGTGGAACCGGAGGCGATCGGCCGGGGCGTGGGGCGGCTGCTGTACCGGGACGCGGTGCGCCGGGCCCGGGAGCTGGGCTGCCACACGCTGCTGATCGACGCCGACCCGCACGCGGCCGGGTTCTACCGCGCGATGGGGGCGCTGCCCCGCCCCGACGCCGATCCGCCGCCGGGGCTGGTGCGGTTCGAGGTGCGGCTCGGCGGAGCGCCGCCCTGGGTGGCGGCCTGGACCGGGGGCCGCTCGGCGGTACACGTGGGGAACGTCGCCGAGTACAACGCGCAGTTCGGCGACGCCTCCCTGGACGGGGAGCAGCTCGCGGCGCACCACTACGCGGCGCTGGCCGCCTTCTACGGTCCCCGGCCCGCCGCGCTGGTGCTGCCGCTGCCGGTGCCCGTCTGGTGGGTGGAGCTGGTCGGGCGGCAGCTGGACTGGGCGGGGGTGGAGGTCCACGACGGGCTGGCGCCGGACCGTACCGGTCTTTCGGCAGCCGTACGGGCGCGGTCCGCGCTGGCCGCCCGGCTGACCGGGTCGGAGGCGGCGCTGCTGCCGTGGGGGCAGAGCGCGGACTTCGCCCGGCTGGCGGGGCGCGGGCCGTGGCGGCCGGAAGTGCTGCGGTACGAGTCCAAGGCGGCCTCGCACGCGCTGTTCACCCGGATCGCGCAGGCGGGTGGCCACCCCGGTGTGGCGGTGCCCCGGCAGTGGCGGGTGGCGGGGCGCCTGGCGGCGGCCCGGCTGGTGGCGGCGCGGGCCCGGGCCGGTCGGGGCACGGTGCTCAAGTCCGCGCACGGGGTGGGTGGTTCGGGTACGCGGGTGCTCACGCCCGGGGACGTACGGGCGGCGGGCGGGGTGCTGGCGGCGCTGCGCGGGCTGCCGCGCGGGCCGTTGCTGGCCGAGGAGTTCGCGCACGATCCGGGCGGGGCGGTGCGCGATCTGACGTACGACGCCTTCGTGGACGCGGCGGGCCGGGTCCACGAGGTGGGCGGGGCGGTGATGGACGTGGCGGGCACCGGTTACCGGGGGGCCACGGTCGGGCCGGGGGTGGTGCCGGACTGGGCGGAGCAGCCGCTGTCGGCCTTCGGGGAGGCGGTGGGCCGCGAGCTGGCGGGGGCGGGCTACAGGGGCTGGTTCGACGTGGACTTCGTGGCCGCCGGGGAGGGCCGGATCGCGCCGACCGAGACGAACCTGCGGCTGACGGGGCCCTCGGCGGCCTTCGTCGTCAAGGCCCGGCTCGACGAACTGCGCGGCGGGGACCACCTGGTACGGATCGTGGACCGGGTGGAGCTGGGGGCGCGGCTGCCGGAGGCCCTGGCCGGGGAGCTGTGCGCCGCGCTGACCCGCGGCTGCGCGGCCCTCGGCGCCGTCTTCGTCCCGGCCATCCCGACGGCCGCCTTCGACCCCTCCCCCTGGCTGGGGGTCCTGGTGGCCGCGCACACCCGGGCAGCGGTGGACGCGGCCGAGGCGCTGGTCCGGGCGGAGGCGGCCGGGGTCGGGGCGATGTTCGACACCCCCTAGGCCTTCCCCTCACCCCCGCGCGCGGGGGTCCCGGTCGGCGGCGGCGGAGTCGGAGGGGGCGGGGGCGGGCGGGGTCCGGGTGGCGTAGACGGCGAGGACCGCGGCGGCGATCATCAGCGGGATGTTGAAGGCGTAGACGAGGGCGGCCTGGCGGGGCCAGTCCCGCTTGGCGGCGAGCCGGTAGAAGTTGTCCTGCGGCCACCAGGACACCAGCAGGTAGACGAGGGCCAGGTGCGCGGCCGTGGTGAGGGCGCGCCCGCGGCCCTGACGGAGCATCCGGGGACGGCCGCCGAGCAGGACCATCACCCCGAGGCCGAAGGACAGCCACTCGCAGACGTACAGCCCCGTGAAGAGGTCCGCGTAACCGTCGGGGACGCCGGTGAGGTCGGTCGAGCCGGGCCACAGGACGCCCGTGAGGGACAGGGCGAGCATGCCGATCAGGAGGGCCCCGCAGCCGACCCCGCAGGAGAGGGGCACTTCACCGCCGGAGCCGCCGGAGGCCGTGTACTTGCCCGTGCCGCGGGCGGCCCGCGCGGGGGCCGGGGTGACGGGCAGCGGGAGGGCTTCGCGGTCCTCCCGGCCGGCCCGGTCGCGCGGCAGGGAGCGCAGCCTGACCACCGTCCCCGGTATCTCCTCCGCGGGCAGACGGGAGGAGAGGAACCGGCCCAGCGCGGCGGCGCCCGGCAGCCGCGCCTCGGCGGACGCGTCGGCGGACGCCTCCGCGAACGGACCGGCGCCGGCCCGGTCCGCGGATCCCGCGGAACCGGACCCGGATTCGGCCGCGGGCGCGGGCACGGAGTCACCGGTGCCCGCGGGCGAGCCGGGGCCGGGCGGGGCGACGTACGCGACGAGGCGGACCTTCACCGGGCCGTCGGGTATGCCGCGCACCAGCACCCCGCCGATCCCCGGGTGGCGGCGGATGGCGGACTCGATCGGGTAGGGGTCGAGGGTGTCGCGGCCGACCGGGATCAGGTCCCGGATGCGGCCCGCGAACTCCAGCAGCCCGTCCCCGCGTTCGCGGGCCAGGTCCCCGGTCACGAGGGGCTCGCCGCCGTCCGGCGGGGTGAGCCGGATCTCGCCCCCGGCCCGCTCCACCCGGCAGCCCGGGAAGGGGGCGCCGAGCAGGCTGACGCCCTCGGGCCGCGCCACCGGCCGCGGCAGCCGAGACAGTTCGAACCACGTCCCCGCGCCGGCCGTCTCGGTCAGCCCGTAGACATTGACCACGCGGGCACCCGGCCGCAACAGGGCGTGGAGTGCGGCCTGTTCGTCCAGGTAGAGGCGGTCTCCGGTGACCGTGACCAGCCGTACGGACCAGGTGTCGGGGTCGAAGTCGGGGCCGGGCCCGCGGCGGGCGGCGGGCGCGCCCCCGGCCGTGAGCAGCCGGGGCGCGGTCCAGGGGTCGGTGTGGACGACGGAGACCCGCTCGGCGCGGATCACGGCGCGCAGCTCCTCGTGGCTCCAGGCCGGGCCCGGCGGCAGGACGAGGGAGCCGCCGGTGCACAGGGCCCGGGTCCAGCCGGTGGCGAAGCCGGTGAGGTCGGGGCGGGCGGTGATCAGGTGCCGGTCCTCGGGGGTCAGCCCGGCGATCTCGGCCCAGCCGTCGTGGGCGGCGAGCAGCCGGGCGTGGCCGAGGGCGACCGGGCGCGGTCGCGCGCCCGCGGTGAAGACGACCGCGGCCCGGTCGCCGGGGGCGGGGTCGGGCGACCGCTCCGGCCCGGCGGGCCGAGCGGCGATCCGCCCGGCCTCGGTGTCGAGGCAGATGACGTGCGGGCCGGTCCCCTCGTCGAACCGGGCCCGCAGCTCGCTGTGGGTGAGCAGGGCGAACGGCGCGGCCTGCGCCAGGTGGCGCCGCGCCGCGCCGGGGGCTTCGGGGTCGAGGAGCGTGTAGGCTCCGCCTGCCTTGAGTACGGCGAGCAGCGCGGTCACGGCTTCGGCCGGGTGGGCGGTGCCGATGGCGACGGTCTCCCCGGGCGGGAGGCCGGCGGCGAGCAGGTGGGCCGCCAGGCGGCTGGAGCGCTCGTCCAGGGTCCGGTAGTCGAGGACGGCCGGTCCGCAGACGACGGCCGGCGCGTCCGGGGTCAGCGACGCCCAGTGGCGGAAGCGGTGGAGCACGCTGTCAGCGGGTTCCCGATTCATGTCCCGATGATGCCATCGGGCACCGACGGCGTACGAGGGTCCGCGCACGGCCGCACGGCCGTCCGGGAGGAAAGGGAACGGCGAGAGAAAGAGGGGCGAAGGGTGCGAAACGCCTCGAACGAACGCCGAACTCCACCACCCCTTGACCTCAAGTTTGATTGAGGTCTTAACGTTCCTTCCATGTCTATGGAAATGACCGCCTGGTCCTCGCTGCACAACGCGCTCAACGCCCAGCAGGAACGCCGGGCCCCCACCCGCGAGAGCCTGCGCCGGGTCGTCGCCTTCGCCCGCCCGCACCGCCGCGGGCTGCTGCTCTTCCTCCTGCTGAGCATCGTCACCGCACTCCTCGCGGTCGCCACCCCGGTGCTCGCCAGCCGCGTCGTCGAGGCGATCGTCGGCGGCCGGGACAGCGGTACGGTCACCCGGCTCGCCCTGCTCATCGCGCTGATCGCGGTGGTGGAGGCGGGTCTGGGCCTGTTCACCCGGAGGCTCTCGGCCACCCTGGGCGAGGGGCTGATCCTCGATCTGCGCACGGCGGTCTTCGACCACGTGCAGCGGATGCCGGTCGCCTTCTTCACCCGGACCCGGACCGGAGCCCTGGTCAGCCGCCTCAACAACGACGTCATCGGCGCCCAGCGGGCGTTCAGCAACACCCTGTCCGGGGTGGTCGGCAATACGGTGACCCTGCTGCTGACGCTGGCCGTGATGCTGAGCATCTCCTGGCAGATCACCCTGCTCGCGCTGGTGCTGCTGCCGATCTTCGTGATCCCGGCCCGGCGTACGGGCGCCCGCATGGCGCGGATGCAGCGCGAGGCGGCGGCCCTGAACGCATCCATGGGCACCCAGATGACCGAGCGGTTCTCCGCGCCGGGCGCGACGCTGGTCAAGCTGTTCGGGCGGCCCTCCGACGAGTCGGCCGAGTTCGCGGCCCGCGCGGCCCGGGTCCGGGACATCGGGATCCGTACCGCCGTCGCCCAGTCCGCCTTCATCACCGCCCTCACCCTGGTCTCGGCGCTCGCGCTGGCCCTGGTCTACGGTCTCGGCGGGTACTACGCGCTGCGCGGCACCCTGGACGCCGGTTCCGTGGTGGCGCTGGCCCTGCTGCTGACCCGGCTGTACGCGCCGCTGACCTCACTCGCCGGGGCGCGGGTCGAGGTGATGAGCGCGCTCGTCAGCTTCGAGCGGGTCTTCGAGATCCTCGACCTCGAGCCGCTGATCGCCGAGAAGCCGGACGCCCGCCGGGTGCCGGAGGGCCCGGTGACGGTGGAGTTCGACGGGGTCTCCTTCGGCTACCCGTCCGCCGACAAGGTCTCGCTCGCCTCGCTGGAGGAGGTGGCGACGCTGGACACCCGGGGCGGTACGCAGGTGCTGCACGAGGTGTCGTTCCGCGCCGAGGCGGGGCAGATGATCGCACTGGTGGGTTCGTCGGGCGCCGGCAAGTCCACGATCGCGCAGCTCCTGCCCCGGCTGTACGACGCCGACGCGGGCGCGGTCCGGCTGAACGGGGTCGACGTGCGCGACCTGACCGCCGATTCGATCCGTGACACGCTCGGCATGGTCACCCAGGACGGGCACCTGTTCCACGAGTCGGTCCGCGCGAACCTGCTGCTGGCCCGGCCGGACGCCACCGAGGAGGACGTCTGGGAGGCCCTGCGCCGCTCGCGGCTGGACGGGCTGGTCGCCTCGCTGCCGGACGGGCTGGACACGGTGGTCGGCGAGCGCGGCTACCGGCTCTCCGGCGGCGAACGCCAGCGGCTGACCATCGCCCGGCTGCTGCTGGCCCGCCAGCGCGTGGTGATCCTCGACGAGGCCACCGCCCACCTGGACTCCACGTCCGAGGCGGCCGTGCAGGAGGCGCTCGGCGAGGCACTCGCGGGGCGGACGGCCGTGGTGATCGCGCACCGGCTGTCGACCGTGCAGGCGGCCGACCTGATCCTGGTGGTCGAGGAGGGCCGGATCGTGGAACGCGGCACGCATGCCGAGCTGCTGGCCGTGGGCGGCCGGTACGAGGAGCTGTACCGGACCCAGTTCGCGGCGGCGGACACCACCGCCGCGGGCACCGCCGCGAACACCCCCGCGGGCAAGGCCGTCACGGGCGCGTGAGCGCCACGGCCTACGCCTCCGCGGACGGCAACCCGGCCGCCACGGCGAGCTGTTGCTCGCCGGGGGTGCCGAGCAGCCGTACGGGGACCTCGTCCAGCCAGGCGTTCGGCGCGAGCCACCAGTCGGCCGCGCCCCAGGGGTCGTGGTCCGCGTCCAGCAGCCGGTTCACCTCGCGGACGACGGGGACGGGCTGCCCGTCGGCGGCGAACTGGAAGACCGGCAGCCGGACGAACCCGCCCGCCGCGCGCAGCCGGATGAGGCCGGGCGCGTAGGGGTCGCAGCCGCCCTCCAGCGCCTCCGCGTCGCCGATGGACGGCTCGGCGAGCAGCCGGTCGCGCACCTCGCCCAGCACCGGCCCGACCATGCGGTGCCCGTCCAGGACGAGGACGGCCAGGTCCTCCGCGCTGAATCCGAGGTGGCGGGCGGCGGGGGCGGAGGCGGCCGGGGCGAGCCGGCTCTCGCCCGGGAACCGGTCGGGCAGCTGCTCGCCCAGCAGCCGGGCGGCCAACAGCGCGGCGCGTTCGGCGACTTCGCCGGTGGCCAGCCGTAAGGAGGCCAGGAGCAGGGCGAGTTGACGCAGGGCCGGCGGGGCGAGGCGGGGATGGAGGTCATCCCATTCGGCGGCCGCGACGGCCAGCCGCGTATAGGGGTTCGTCACGTGGACATCCGTTCACTGATCGTTGGTCCCCGACCGCGGCGGGGCCGTACCGGCTCGCGCGGCCGGACCGTCCCGGCCCGCCGCTCGTCCCTCGCTCCCCCACGGACCGCCCCACGACCGGGCGGTGGAGTGAGCGACATGGCGGAAGGATCGCACCGCACGCGCACCCCGACAAGCCGCCCGCGCGCCACGTCCCGGCCACCTGTGGCTCATGGCTCGCCCTGGTGCGGACGGGCCCGCAGGGCGTGCCCGTGCCGGACCCCTTCCAGGAAGGCCGCCTCGTACGCCCGGTCGCCCAGGGCCCCGCGCGCGGTGCGCTCGTACTCCTCGCGCACGGCC
Organism: Streptomyces sp. NPDC002138; assembly: GCF_040296485.1. Lineage (NCBI taxonomy): Bacteria > Bacillati > Actinomycetota > Actinomycetes > Kitasatosporales > Streptomycetaceae > Streptomyces > Streptomyces sp. NPDC002138. Next base: position 77,156 of record NZ_JBEOXE010000008.1, read on the forward strand.
CGCAGTTCGGGTGTGCCGCGCTGCGGGTGTCCGACCGCCTGCCAGTAGGCGTGGCCCGTTCCGTAGGCGCGGGCGGCGCCGAGGCCGTCGCCCTGGGCGGCGCGGGCGGCGGCGAGCAGGTCCAGGCCGAGGGCGGTCCCGAAGCTGTCGCCCAGTTCGCGCTTGCTCTCCAGCATCGCGCGGGCGTGCGCGGCGGATTCGGCCGGGCGGCTCTCCAGCAGGGAGATCAGGGAGAGCTGGTAGTGGGCGTAGGCCCGTGTCCAGTGCTCCTCGCGGGCGGCGCAGCCGGAGCGCAGCAGCTCGGCCTCGGCGCGGGCGTCGGTGAACAGGCCCATGCCGGTGAGGGCGAAGACGCGTACGAGGTGGCAGCGCAGCCGGGCCGGTGAGTCGAAGGGGGTGCCGGGGGCCACGTCGAGGGCGTTCTCGGCCACGATGCGCGCCGCGAGCGGCCGGCCGGCCAGGAGGTGGCTCAGGCCGAGCAGGTAGGCGGCGTCCAGGGCGAGCCGCGGATCGCCCTGCGGACCCCCGCTCGGGTCCTCGTCCGGGTCCTCGTCCGGGTCGGCGTCGGGATCGCCGTGCCGGCCGGTTGCGCCGCCGTCGCGCGCGGCTCCGTACGCGCCGCCCTCGGGATCGGGGAGACCGGCGGGGCCCGGGGTCATCGCCAGGGCCTCGCAGCCGACGGCGAGTTGGTGCGCGGGGTCCTTCTCCCCCTGAAGCAGCAGGGTGACCCCGAGGGCCCACAGGGCGCGCGCCCGCACCGCGCGGGTGACCCCCTCGGGGGGCGCGGCGGTCAGGGCCCGCTCCAGGTAGGCGCGGGCGGCGTGCAGGTAGCCGCAGCAGGCCCAGAAGAAGCCGAGCCGGCCCGCCATGTCGAGCGCCCGGGCGGGATCGGTGGCCAGGTAGAAGTCCAGGGCCGCGCACACGTCTCCGTGCGCCGCGCCGATCCGCCGGTATCCGGCGCGCTGCCCGGGGCCGAGCCACTCCCGCTCGGCCCGGCGCACCAGCGCGAGGAAGTGGGCGGCGTGCCGGGCCCGCAGGACGTCCCGTTCGCCGATCTCCACGAGCCACATCGCGCCGTACTCGCGGATGGTGTCGAGCATGCGGTACGAGCCGTCGCCGCCGCGCCGGACGACGGACTTGGCGACGAGGGCGGCCAGCAGCGGCGGTACGTCCGCCTCGGCGAGCGGGGCCGCGGAGCAGACGGCGCGGGCCGCCGCCTCGTCGAAGGGGCCGCCGAAGACGGACAGGCGCAGCCAGAGCAGGCGTTCGCGCGGCTCGCACCACTCGTGGCTCCAGCCGATGGCGGTGCGCAGCGCGCGGTGGCGCGGCGGCTGGACGGGCCGGCCGGTGGCCAGCGCGCCGATCCGGCGGGCCAGCCGGTCGGCGAGTTCCTCGACGGTGTGGTCCGTCAACTGGGCGGCGGCGAGTTCCAGCGCGAGGGGGATCCCCTGGAGGCGTCCGCAGATGAACCGGGCGGCGGCGAGCCGCTCCTCGGACCACGGGGTGGGCGTGCGGGGCGCGGCCTCGGCGGCCCGGGCGCGGAAGAGGACGAGCGCGTCCCCGGCCCCCGCCGCGTGCGGGAGCGGGCCGATCTCCATGACGTGCTCCCCCGGGAGCCCGAGGGGCTGGCGGCTGGTGAGCAGCAGCACGAGGTGCGGGGCGGCGGCGAGGAACTCGCGGGCGAGGGTGCGCACCGCGGGGACGAGGTGCTCGCAGCAGTCGAGGACGAGCAGCAGGCGGCGTTCACCGATCCACTCCCCCACGGCGTCCACGAGGGACCGGGACGTGTGGTCGGCGAGGCCGAGCGCCTCGGCGACGGTGTCGGCGAGCAGCCGGGCGTCGGGGATGGGCGACAGGTCGGCCCAGTGGATCCCGTCGGGGAACTCCTGGCGACCGCCGCCGCCGCCGAGCGGCGGATCGGGTGGCGCGTCGGGCCGGGTGGCGGCCGGGGGCTCGGGCGGTTCCCCCGGCCGGGGACCGGCCGCGGGCGCCTCGGCCGCTCCGGCCGTGGCGTCCCGCGCACGGCGGGTCAGGGCCTGCCGGGCCAGGCGGCTCTTGCCGACCCCGCCCGGCCCGGTCAGGGTGACCAGTCGGTGGGCACCCAACGCGTGGTCGAGCGCGGCCAGTTCACTGTGGCGCCCGACGAAGGACGCGGGCCCGCCCTCGGGCCCATCGGCTTGTGCCAGCACGGGGACAGTGTGGCCCACCGGAGGGGCCCCCGCGGCCGGTCGCGGCCCGGCGGCCCGCCACCGGCGTGGCGGGCCCGGGGGCCCGCCGCCTACGGGGCGAGCACGTCCAGCTCCTCCAGGGCCCCCGCGGCGATCTCCCGGGTCAGCGCCTCGGCGCGGGCCGCGTCCCCTTCCCGTACCGCCTCGGCCACCCGCACGTGCAGGGTGACGGCGGCCGGATCGGGGTCGTGGAACATGACCGCGTGCTGGGTACGGCCGGTCAGCACCTCGGCGACGACATCGCCCAGGCGCGCGAACATCTCGTTGCCGGAGGCGTCGAGCACCGTCCGGTGGAAGGCCACGTCGTGGTGGAGGTAGCCCTCCAGCTGGTGACCGCGCGAGGTGCGCACCATGCCGAGGGCGGCTTCGGTGAGGGCCGCGCACTGCTCGGGGGTGGCACGGACGGCGGCGAGACCGGCCGCCACGGGTTCGATCGCCGAGCGCAGCACGGTCAGGGAGCGCAGCTGGCGGGGCCGGTCGGCACCGGCCAGGCGCCAGCGGATCACCCGCGGGTCGTAGACGTTCCACTCCTCGGCCGGACGCACGGTGACGCCGACCCGGCGGCGGGATTCGACGAGCGCCATGGCTTCCAGCACCCGGACGGCCTCGCGGACCACCGTGCGGGAGGCGCCGAACTCCTGGGCCACCTCGTCGGTGCGCAGCACGCTGCCCGGCGGGTGCTCGCCCGCGGTGATGGCGAGGCCGAGGGCGTCGAGCACATGTGCGTGGAGTCCCCGCACGGGACCGCCCTCGGTTGTCATGGCGCAAGCGTACGGGGTGGGCGCGGGAGGCCGACGGTCGGGAAAAGATGTGATGTTTTACCGATGAACCCTTGAATAAGTACTACTTAATAGGTTTCAGTGGTGCCAGATGTCGATGAGGACATCGCCGAGAACAGCGAGGTACCCCCATGGGCTACGGAGTGAGCACCGCGCGCGTCATCGTGGTGATGGGTGTGGCAGGCACGGGGAAGACGACCGTGGGGCAGCTGCTCGCCACCGCGCTCGCCCTCCCCTACGCGGAAGGCGACGCCTTCCACCCGGCGGCCAACGTCGCGAAGATGGCGTCCGGTGTCCCGCTGGACGACACCGACCGGTGGCCGTGGCTCGACGCCATCGGCGAATGGGCCCGCTGCCGCGGCGACCGGGGCGGGGTGGTCTCGGCCTCCTCGCTCAAGCGTGCGTACCGCGACCGGCTGCGCGCCGCCGCGCCCGGCGCGGTCTTCGTCCACCTCACCGGCAAGCGGCCGCTGATCGAACGCCGGATGGCCGCCCGGACCGGGCATTTCATGCCCACCACGCTGCTCGACTCGCAGTTCGCCGCGCTCGAACCGCTCCAGGAGGACGAACCGGGCGTCGCCGTCGACGTGTCCGGCTCCCCCGAGGAGATCACCGCCCGGGCGCTGTCCGCCCTCCGGCCGATCGGGCTTCCCGGCCCATGGTCCGCCGCCCCCACCACCCGCCTCGAAAGCTAAGGAACCGTCACCGTGACCCGTCTCAGCGCCGAGACGCTGGCAGCGGCCGCCGCCCCGATCACCTCGGCGGGCAACGCACAGCTGGGCATCGCCGTCCTCGCGGGCATCGCCCTCATCATCCTGCTCATCACCCGCCTCAAGATGCACGCCTTCCTCGCGCTGACCATCGGGTCCCTGGCCCTCGGGGTCTTCGCTGGCGCGCCGCTCGACAAGACGATCACCAGCTTCACCGCGGGCCTCGGCTCCACGGTGGCGGGGGTCGGCGTCCTGATCGCGCTCGGCGCCATCCTCGGCAAGCTGCTCGCCGACTCCGGCGGCGCGGACGAGATCGTGGACACGATCCTCGCCCGGGCCAAGGGGCGGGCCATGCCCTGGGCCATGGTGCTGATCGCGTCCGTGATCGGGCTGCCGCTGTTCTTCGAGGTCGGCATCGTGCTGCTGATCCCGGTCGTGCTGCTGGTGGCCAAGCGGGGCAACTACTCGCTGATGCGGATCGGCATCCCGGCGCTGGCCGGTCTCTCCGTGATGCACGGTCTGATCCCGCCGCACCCCGGCCCGCTGGTCGCGATCGACGCGCTGCACGCCAACCTCGGCGTCACCCTCGCGCTCGGGGTGGTCGTCGCGATCCCGACCGTGATCATCGCGGGGCCGCTGTTCTCCCGGTACGCCGCCCGGTGGGTGGACATCCAGGCGCCCGCACACCTCACCACCGCGCCGTCCGAGGCTCCCGCGGACCGCGAGCACCGTCCGCGCTTCGGCGCGACCGTGGCCACGGTGCTGCTGCCGGTGGTCCTGATGCTGGTGAAGGCGCTCGTCGACATCGTGGTCGACGACAAGGCCAACGGGGTGCAGAAGGTCACCGACATCGTCGGTTCGCCGCTGATCGCCCTGCTCTCGGCCGTCCTCGTGGGCATGTTCACGCTGGGCCGCGCGGCGGGCTTCACCCGGGCCCGGCTGTCGGTGACGGTGGAGAAGTCCCTGGCACCGATCGCGGGCATCCTGCTCATCGTGGGCGCGGGCGGCGGCTTCAAGCAGACGCTGATCGACGCGGGCGTGGGCCAGATGATCCTGGACCTGTCCAAGAGCTGGTCGATCCCGGCCCTGCTGCTGGCCTGGCTGATCGCGGTCGCCATCCGGCTGGCGACGGGCTCGGCCACCGTCGCCACGATCTCGGCGGCCGGTCTGGTCGCCCCCCTCGCCGCCGGGATGTCCACCACCGAGACCGCGCTGCTGGTCCTGGCGATCGGCGCGGGCTCGCTCTTCTTCAGTCACGTCAACGACGCCGGGTTCTGGCTGGTGAAGGAGTACTTCGGGATGACCGTCGGGCAGACCGTCAAGACCTGGTCGGTGATGGAGACCATCATCTCGGTGGTCGGCCTGGGGTTCGTCCTGCTGCTGTCGCTGGTCCTCTAGCCGCTGTCGCTGGTCCTGTAGCCGCCCCGATCCCGCCCCGCGACCACCCCCGGCGGCCCCTCAGGCGAAGGCCGCCGCGCGGAAGGCGGCCCGGACCGGGGCGTCCGCGGTGGGCGCGAGCAGGAGCGCCCAGCGGTCCTGGCGCGGGGAGACCCACAGGTCGGCGCCGCCCGGGCCGTGGTGGGTCCAGGTGTCCTGTCTGCGGTCGGTGCCGGGCGCCGGATGCCACAGCAGCCCGCGGGCGGGGGTGATCTCCCCGGTGCGGATCCGCAGGGATTCGGCGATCCAGGCCCGGGTGAGCGGCTGGTCCGGTCCCGCGAGCAGGTGGCGCAGGAAGCGGCTGAGGTCCTCGACGGTCGAGTGCACCCGCCCGGAACCGGTGAGGGCGGTCCGGAGCATGCCGAGCGGGTGCCAGACGCGGGTGGCCGCCAGGTCGGCGAGCAGGTGGCCGGTGAGGTGTTCGGCGATGCCGCCGAGCGTGGCGCAGGAGCCGTGGTCCGCCGCGTGGGTGAGCAGGTGGTGCGCGGTGGCCCCGCCGGTGGCCTCGTCGCAGTAGCCGCTGAGCGGGGTGTGCAGGCTCAGGGCGCCCTCGGCCACCAGGGTGCCGATGACCGGCCAGAGGGCGAGGACGGGGCCGAGGCCGTCGGCCTCGAAGGGGGTCTGCGGCGGGCCGGAGCCCGCGAGGGTGCCGTCCCGGTCGCCGATCGCCCACACTGCGCCGGGTCCCGCGCCGGCCTCGGCGGCCGCCCGGAGCTCCTCCACGCGGGGCCGCGGCCGCTCGGCGTGTTCGGGCTGCTCGGCGTGCTGGTCGGACTGCGGCGTCAACGGCGTCGGACTCATCGGCTTCCCGGCTTTCCGGTCCTGGACGGCGGCGATCCGGTCACGTTAGCCACAGCCGGGTCGCGGTACGGGCGCGCCGCCCCGGCGTCCGCGCGAGCCACCCGAATGCGCGTACCGGCGGGGCGGGGTGCCGGGCACCCCGCCCCGCCGCCGGGCTCAGCCCTTGTCGGGGCGGTCGGTCACCCGCAGGGTGTTCAGCAGCGGCTTGCCGAAGCCGCTGTGCGTGACGAAGCGGATGTTCAGCGCTCCGTCGGTGACGGTGACCGTGTACGTCCTGGTCAGCGCCGTGTAGGTGCCCGCCTCCAGGGCGATGTCGAGCGAGGGCAGCACCTGGACGCCCTCGGCCAAGACGTCGAAGACGCGCTTGTCCGGCTTGGTGGAGGAGAGCTCGGCGAAGCCGAGTTCCACCGTGTAGGTGCCGTTGGGCACCTGGTCGAAGCGGTACTCGTACATGCCCTCGCGGGCGCTCCGGAACAGCCGCTGGTCCTCCGTGCCGAGGATGGCGCGGCCGGTGGACTTGACCGTCGAGGCGCCCTGGTAGCCGTAGGACCCGGCGGTGTACTTCCGGTCCGGGGACCAGGTGTCGCCGAGCGTGTCGGTGGCGGTGCGGTCGGAGCCCGCGTCCACGGCCGCCTGGTAGCGCGGCACGATCACCTTGACCGGGACGGTCAGCACCGGGGTGCGGCCGCTGGCCGAGCCGATCTTCAGGTCGGCGCTCAGCACCGTGCCCGGGGCCAGGCCCGTCGTGTCGACGGCGAGGGTCAGCCGCGCCGTCGCCCCGGTCGGCAGGTCGCCGGTGGCGGGCGTGGCGGTCAGCCAGGGCGCGTCCTCGGTCACCGTGAAGGCGGTGCCCAGGCCCGGGTTGGTCAGGTCGAGGGCGCGGGTCCGCTGCTGGTCCGGCGGGACCACGACCTCGACGGCGGCCTTGGCCGGGGTGACGCGGGCGGTGCGCAGGGAACGGTCCAGCAGGGTGACATCGGCGGCCTTGACGTCCACGGTCGCCCGCGCGCCCTCGTACGACGGGGCCGTCAGCGTGACGTCGGCGGCGCCGGAGGGACTCTGGACGACGTACCCGCCGTCCGCCCCGGTGGTCGCGGTGACGGCCGTGGCGCCGGAGCCGACGGTCACGGTGGCGCCCGCGACCGCGTTGCCGTCGTTGGCGTCGCGCACCCGGCCGGCCACCACGCCGCTCTTGGTGGTGCGGAACGCGACGGAGAGACCGTCGGTGAGGACCGCCGTGTTGTAGGAGTACCGGAAGGCGTCCGTGCCCGTCGCGTTCTCCACGCCGATGGTGGCGCTGGAGCCGCCCTTGATCCCGGCGCCGCCGGTGTTCTTGTAGGAGTAGGTCACCTGGCCGTCCTCACCGATCGCCGCCGAGAACGAGAACTTCTCGCCCTGCGCCGACCAGTGGGCGACGTCGCGCCACTCGATGACGTACGCGCGGTGCGGAGCGGCGCCGGTGACCCCGGTGAAGACGCCCGAGCCGGTGCCCGCCGCGCCGACGACCAGGTCGTCCCAGAAGGGGTAGAGGGCCGCGTTCGGCGTGCCGGCGCTCGGGATGTCGCCGTTGATGTCCCCGGTGTTGTTGCCGCCGAAGCTGACGGTTCCGTTGGTGCCGATCCAGACCTGCCCGTACGTCTTCCCGTACAGCGGGAGCGCGAAGGGCAGGTCGACGCGCTCGGTGGTGTTGTCCCCGGTCAGCGCGAGCTGGTGGTCCCCGGCGGCAAACGGGCGCCCGTTCGCGGCGGTGCAGGCGTAGCCGTAGGTGTCGGTGCGGTCGGGGAGGTTGACCGTCACCGTGGTGTCACCGGCGACGGTGACCCGGCTGGTGCCCCCGGTGAGGCAGCGCGAGGAGTGGGCCGCGCTCACGTCGTACGTACCGTGCGGCAGGGTGACCTGGAAGCGGCCCTGGTCGTCGGCGGTCGCGGTCACCGGGGTGTCGGCGATGGTGACGACGGCGCCCGCGGCGGGTCCGGCCGCGGAGGCGACCGTACCGGTGAGCGTGCCGGAGGGGGCCCGGCTGAGGGTGAAGTCGCTGGTGACGGTGGCGCTCTCGGTGACCTGCGCGGTGGCCGTGGCCCGGCCGAAGCCGAACTTCGCGGCGGTCAGGGCGTAGTCGCCGACGCTCAGCGAGGCGAAGCGGTAGGTGCCGTCGGCCGCGGTGGTCGCCGTACGGTCGATCGGGCCGTGCGCGGTGACCGTGACGCCCGCGACGGGGCCGCCGTCGGTGCGAACGGTGCCCGCCAGCGCGCCGACCGCGCCGCGCGGGGCGGCCCGGACGGCGGCGAGGGCGTCGAGCCGGCCCTCGCCGAAGACGTTGTTGTCGGCGGCGCTGCCGCCGCAGCTGGTGTCGCCGGTGTCCTGTGCGGCGCCGTCGAGCAGGGCCTCGGTCCGCGCGACGTCGCCTTCGAGGGCGGGCGCGGCGGACCACATCAGGGCGACGGTGGCCGCGGTGTGCGGGGAGGCCATGGAGGTGCCGGAGAAGGATTCGTAGGCGCCGCCGGGGACCGAGGAGCGGACGTTGACGCCGGGGGCGGAGAGGTCGGGCTTGGTGATGCCGCCGGGACCGGCGCCGCGCGAGGAGAACGACGCGATGGCGTTGTCGATGTCGAAGGCGCCGGAGCTGTAGGAGTGGGCGTAGTCACCGGGCGAGCCGCTGGTGGCGCAGCCGGGCCCGGAGTTCCCGTTGGAGAAGGCGGGGAAGATGCCCGCCGCGCGCCAGGTGTCGACGATCTGCTGGTACCAGTCGTCGTGCACCGCGCTGCCCCACGAGTTGTTCACGATGTCCGGGGCGAGGTCGGGCCGCGGGTTCCGCCCGTTCAGGTCGGTCGGGGCCACCACCCACTGGCCGGAGGCGAGGAGGGAGGCCTCGGAGCAGGAGTTGGTCTCGCAGCCCTTGGCGGCGATCCACCGGGCGCCGGGTGCCACGCCGATCCTGTTGGCGCCGCCGTCGTCGCCGACCATGGTGCCCATCGTGTGGGTGCCGTGGTCGTTGTTGTCGCAGGGGGCCGCGGTGGCGCAGACCCCGGCGGGGTCGTACCAGTTGTAGTTGTGGTCGTAGCTGCCGTCGGCGGCGCGCCCGCGGTACTGGTTGGCCACGGCGGGATGCGTGTAGTCCACGCCGCTGTCGATGTTCGCGATGACGATGCCCTCGCCGCGCACGCCGAGCTGGTCCCAGACCTGGGGGGCCTTGATCCGGTCGATGTTCCACTCGACGGCGTCAGCGGCGGTCTTCTCCCGCTTGCCCTCGGCGGGCTTGGGGAGGCCGACCGCGTCGTCGGCGTCGATCCGGGAGACCTCGGGGCGCTGGGCGAGGGTGCCCGCGAGCTTCTCGCCGCCGACGACGCGGACGGCGTTCACGATCCAGTACGAGGTGTACTCGGCCCCGGCTCCGTCGAGGGCCTTCAGCAGTGCGGCCTGGGTGCGGGCGGCGTGGTCCTTCTTGGCCTTGAGCACCGCCTCGGCCTTGCCGGTCCGGGAGGGCGCCTTCCCGGCTGCCGTCAGATCGGCGGCGCTGTCGAGGTAGACCCAGAAGGCGGCCTTGCCGCCGTCGAGCCGGGTGCGGAGCGTGGCCTCGATCTTCTGCTCGGCGGCGCTCCTGGACGGGCCGGGCTCGGGGGCGGCGGCCGCGACGCCCGCGCCCAGTGGAAGGAGCAGGAGCGAGGTGAGCGCGGCGAGTACCGCGCGTAAGGGCCTGTTCGGCTGTGCCACGTGGGGTCTCCTCGTACGACGTGTGCAGGTGTGTGCAGGGTGTGCGGGAAGGACGTGCGTGACGTGCGCGGGTCATGGTGATCCTGTCGCCATGTCCATTACAAGGGAGCGTTTTGCGCCGCTCCGGTGCGCCGGGTGGCCCGTAGGGCCGGGGCGCGTCAGCCTGGGAGGCATGGACTCGCCCGGCGCTCCCGACCCGAACGGCTCCCCCGGCCCGAACGTGCGCCTCGCCTCCGCGCGCGGGCGGTGGATCCTGCTCGCCACGGTGCTCGGCTCCTCCATGGCGCTGCTGGACTCGACCGTCGTCAATGTCGCCCTGCCCCGGATCGGGCAGGACCTCGGCGCGGATCTGGCCGTGCTCCAGTGGACGGTCAACGCCTACCTGCTCACGCTCGCCGGGCTGATCCTGGTCGGCGGGGCGCTGGGCGACCGCTACGGGCGGCGGCGGATCTTCGTGCTCGGCGTGACGTGGTTCGCCCTCGGCTCGCTGCTGTGCGGGATCGCCCCGAACGCGGGGATCCTGATCGCGGCCCGCGCGCTCCAGGGCGTCGGCGGAGCGCTGCTCGCCCCCGGCTCGCTCGCGCTGATCCAGGGCTCGCTGCACCCCGCGGACCGGGCCCGGGCCGTCGGCCTGTGGTCCGGGTTCGGCGGGGTGGGCGCGGCCGTGGGGCCCTTCGTCGGCGGCTGGCTGGTGGACGGGCCGGGCTGGCGCTGGGTGTTCCTGCTGAACGTGCCGGTGGCCGCGTTCTGCGTGCCGGTCGCGCTGCGGCACGTACCGGAGTCCAGGGATCCGCGGGCGCACGGGCGGTTCGACGTCGCCGGGGCGGTGCTGGGCGCGGCCGCGCTCGCCCTGGTGACGTACGCGCTGATCGAGGCCCGGACGGGCTCGGCCCTGGTGGTGGCGGCCGCGATCGCCGGGGGGGCGCTGGCCGTGGCCTTCGTCGTGCTGGAGCGGCGGCGGGCGGATCCGATGGTGCCGCCGGACATCTTCGCCTCGCGCCAGTTCACCGCCGTCAATCTGGTGACCCTGTGCGTCTACGCGGCCTTCGGCGGTTTCTTCTTCCTCTCCGTGCTCCAGCTCCAGGTGGTCGCCGGGTACTCGGCGCTGGCCGCCGGGGCCGCGCTGCTGCCGACGACCGCGCTGATGCTGCTGCTGTCGGCCCGTTCCGGGGAGCTGGGCGAGCGGATCGGGCCGCGGATCCCGCTGACCGTGGGGCCGCTGCTGTGCGCCACGGGGATGCTGCTGATGCTGCGGGTGGGCCCGGGGGCCTCGTACGTGGCGGACGTGCTCCCCGCGCTGCTGGTGCTCGGGGCGGGCATGGTCACCCTGGTGGCCCCCCTGACCGCGACCGTACTGGCCTCAGTGGACCCGGGCCGCGCGGGCCTGGCCAGCGGGATCAACAACGCGGCGGCCCGGGCGGCCGGCCTGCTCGCCGTGGCCGCGCTGCCGCTGCTGGCCGGGATGGGGCCGGACTCCTACCGCTCGGCCGGGCAGTTCGACGCCGCCTTCGGCCGGGCGATGCCCTGGTGCGCGGGGGTGCTGGTGCTCGGCGCCCTGGTGGCGTGGGCGACCGTACGCTCCCCCGCGCCCGGGTCGGCCCGGCCGCAGTGCCACACGCAGTGCGCGGTGACCGCACCGCCGCTCGAGCCTCCCCAGGCGGCCCGGCGGCCGGACTCACCAGCCTGACGGGGCGGGCGGGACCACGACCGGCGGGCGGTCGTCGCAGGTGATCGTGTTGGGCAGCTCCCAGGGCGCGAGCCAGGGGCCGGTGGCGCCCCCGCCGTCGTTGCCCCCGAGGTCGGTCAGGGAGAACTCCGATCCGGTGGCGGGGAAGTGGAAGGAGCCGCAGTTGTTGACGCCGACGGCGCCGACGTTGCGCGCGTCGACATTCTCGAAGGTCGCGGAGCCCGCCGCGCGGGCGCTGAGCACCGAGGGGTTGTAGAGCCAGGAGTACTGCGAGGTCAGCGTAGGGCGCCCGTACCTTCGCGGCAAGACTCCTGCCAATAATATTCAGGTGCCTGTTGCATTCTTGCGGGAATCTGTGGTGTGGCGGACCTCGGGATGGGCTCGTACGGTGGAGACTCCTGACCCACCTGCGCCAGGAGACCCATGTGCTGGAGCGCGACGGCCGATCTGACCGCCGGTGCGGCGATCACCGCCGCCGGGCTGGCCTGCCTGGCCCGCGCGCGCCGGGCCCGTGATCTGCCGGTGGCCGCGCTGCCGCTGCTGCTGGGCCTCCACCAGATGGTGGAGGCCGCGCTCTGGCACTCCGGCGGTGGCCGCGGGCCCGCCACCACCGCCTGGGCGGTGATCGCCCTGCCGCTCCTGGCGGTGTGGGTCCCGCTGGGCGTCCTGCTCGCGGCGGGCCCGGGGGCGGCCCCGGCGCTGCGCCGACGGCTCCTCGTACCGGCGGCCGTGGGTCTGGCCACCGCGGCGGTGCTCGCGTACGGCCTGGCCACCCGCCCGGTGACCGCCGAGATCCGCGGGCACGTCATCGGCTACGGGGTGAGCGTGCCGTACGCCCCGCTCGTGCTCGGCGGCTATCTGTTCGCCACCCTCGGGTCGCTCCTGCTGGCCGGGGACCGCCTGCTGCGCGTCCTCGGGGCGGTGATGGCCGCCGGGTCGGCGCTCTGCGCGCTGGTGTGGCGCCTGGAGTTCGCCTCCACCTGGTGCGCCTTCGCCGCGGCCGCCTCCCTGCTCGTGCTGGGCTGGGTGCGCCGCGACGACGGCGGCCGGGGTCACTGGTTCTTGGCGCCCAGGACGAAGAGCAGGTAGACGAAGAAGGCGAAGAGGTGACCGACGAAGAGGTACATGGTCAGCCGGATGATCAGGCCGCGCGGGAACTTCGACTCGATGCGCTTGAGGGCCGCGGGCCGCTCGGCGGGCACGGGCGGCGCCTCCGCCTGCACCGGAACCTGCACCGGAACCGACGCCGGCACGTCCACGGGCAGCTCTGACGAGACCTCTGACGACACGTTCTCTCCTCGGGACATGGTGCGACTCCTCTGCTCTCCGTGGCGCGTGGTGGTCGCGCTCAGTGGTGCGTGCCGGGCGTGCCGCCGAGGCACAGCCCGGCGAGGCTGCTCTGCAGCAGGGTGTGGACGAACAGCAGGTCGGCGCCGCCCTCGGCGGCCGCGCCGATCCGGTGCGGGGTGAGCGAATCGAAGTGCGCGCTGTCCCCCGGCTCCAGCTCGTGCCGGGTCTCCCCCAAGTGCAGCCGCAGCCGCCCCTTCAGCACGTACAGCCACTCCTCGCCGGGATGTACGCGGACCAGGTCGCCCTGCTCGCGGGCGTACGGCACGTGCACGCGCAGGGCCTGCATCCCCCGCCCCGAGCCGCCCGCCTGCCAGTACGTCCAGCCGTCGGCCTCGCGGGCACCCGGCCCCCCGGCCCGTACGATGGGATCGGCGACGGCGGGGGTCTCCCCGAGCAGCTCCGAGACCGTCGTACCGTAGGTGCGGGCGAGTTCCAGCAGCAGCGGCAGCGAGGGCTGCCGGCGGCCGGTCTCCAGGCGGGACAGGTGGGCGGGCGAGAGCCGGGCCCGCGCGGCGGCGGCCTCCAGGGTCAGTCCGGCGCGGCGGCGCAGATCGCGCAGCTGCGGGGCGACCGTGGTGGACGGCTCTTCGGGAGCGGCGGGCACCTCGTCGTCGGGGCCGGACGCGGGTCCGGGGCCGGGGTTCATGCCTCGATTGAGCCAGAAACTTACCTGGGTGGCAATTCTCTTTACCTCAGAGGCAAAACCCTGCTCAATCCGCCTCCTCCGCCCCCTCGTCGGCCCCCTCCCCTCCGTCCCGCGCCCCGGCCCCCACCGTCCCGACGCCCTGGGCCAGCACGTTCTCCAGCGTGTCCGCCTGCGCCGCCGATTTGTCAGGGCGGTAACGGACCACGCGCGCGAAGCGCAGCGCCACCCCGCCCGGATAGCGCGAGGACCGCTGGAGTCCGTCGTAGGCGATCTCCACCACCAGCTCGGGACGGACCCGCACCGTGTAGCCGTCGTCGTCGACGGCCAGCTCGCCCAGCTTCTCGGTCTGCCAGCGCAGCACCTCGTCCGTGAGCCCCTTGAACGTCTTGCCGAGCATCACGAACGCCCCGTCGGCGGCCCGCGCCCCCAGGTGCAGGTTCGACAGCAGACCGGTGCGCCGCCCGTTGCCGCGCTCCACCGCGAGCACCACCAGATCGAGGGTGTGCACCGGTTTCACCTTCAGCCAGTGTTTGCCGCGCCGCCCGGCCGCATAGACGGAATCGAGGGCCTTGACCATCACGCCCTCGTGGCCCCGGGCCAGCGCCGCGGCCGAGAACTCCGCGGCGGCCGCGCCCTGCGCCGCCGGATCCTCGACGGCCAGCCGGCGCACCCGCGAGGCCTCGGGCACCAGGGCGGCCAGCGCCGCGTACCGCTCGCGCACCGGCAGGTCCAGCAGCGGTTCCCCGTCGACGGCCAGCACATCGAAGAAACAGGGGGTCACCGGCAGGGCCAGCCGGGCTGCGGCCACGTCCATCCGGGAGCCGACCCGGCTCGCGACCTCCTGGAAGGGCACCGGCCGCCCGTCCGCCGCGAGCGCGATCACCTCGCCGTCCAGGACGAACCGGTCGCCCGGCAGCGACCGGGCCAGCTCCACCACCTCGGGCAGCCGGTCCGTGATCTCGTCCAGGGACCTGGTGAAGACGCCCACGTCGGCGCCGTCCCGGTGCACCTGCACCCGGATCCCGTCCAGCTTCTCCTCCACCGCGCACGGCCCGAGCGCCGCCACCGCCTCGGCCACCGACTTCGCGGTGTTCGCGAGCATCGGCTGTACGGGCCTGCCCACGCGGAGCGTGAAGGCGCCCAGCGCCCCCGCGCCGTCGGCCAACACCGCCTCGGCCACCCGGGGCAGCGACCCGTCCAGCATCACCGCCCGCCGCAGCGCGGTCTGCGGCACCCCGGCGGCCACCGCGACGGCGGCCAGGGCCACCGCGTCCAGCGCCCCCTGGCGCACCTCGCCGGAGAGCAGGCTGCGCAGGAACCGCTGCTCGTCGGGGGTCGCCGCGCCCAGCAGCTCCGCGAGGATCCGTCGCCGCTCCGCCTGCGCGCCGGCCCCCCCGACCCCGGCCAGCGCGGTCACCGCCGCGTCCACCGCGCGCACGGTCAGCGTGGCCTCCCCTGCGGCCCCGGTCTCGGCGCCCAGGGCCCGCCAGCCGACACCCGGACGGCCCTGCGGCAGCCGCCCGGCGAGGTAGGAGATCACCAGGCCGGCCTCGTCGGCGGGGGCGGCCGCGAAGAGCGCGGCCAGCAGCGCCACCTTCTCGGACCGGGCGGAGGTTCCGGCCACTTCCCTGGACACCCGTGCGACGTCGGCCAGCAGCATGGGGACATCCTCCCGCGGCCGGGCGTACTGCGCCCGCGGTACGCCCGGCGGGCGGAGTAGTCCTCGAGGAGGTGCGGAGGTCCGCCCGTGGGCGCTCCGGCCGGGCCGTCCGTGCGTTTAGGGTTCCCGTATGAAGCTCCGACTGCCCCGGCGCCGCCGAAGCCGCCTGCTCGCGGGCGCCGCCGCGCTCGCCGTCGTCGCGGGCGCCGGTACCTGGACCGCCACGGCCTCGGCCGACGACGGCCCGGCCGTGCACCGCCAGGACCGCGTGCTCGACATGCCCGGCGCCGCCATCGACACCTCGTACTTCACCGCGGGCGGCGGCGCCAAACGGCCCGCCGTGCTGCTCGCCCACGGATTCGGCGGCAGCAAGGACGACGTCCGGGCGCAGGCCGAGCAGCTCGCGCGCGACGGGTACGCGGTCATGACCTGGTCGGCGCGCGGCTTCGGCCGCTCCGGCGGCAAGATCGGCCTCAACGATCCCGAGTTCGAGGTCAAGGACGTCTCCCGGCTCATCGACTGGCTCGCCACCCGGCCCGAGGTCCGGCTCGACGCGGCCGGGGATCCGCGCGTGGGCGTGAGCGGCGCCTCGTACGGCGGCGCCGTCTCGCTGCTGGCCGCGGCCTACGACCAGCGGGTCGACGCGATCGCTCCGGAGATCACCTACTGGAACCTCGCGGACTCGCTCTTCCCGAACGACGTCTTCAAGAAGCTCTGGGCCGGGGTCTTCTTCACGACCGGTTCCACGGGCGGCATGCAGCCCGCGGGCGGCGCCGGGACCGCGACCACGGGAGCTGCCGGGGCCGCCGGGCCGGCGGATCCGCTCGCCACGCCCGGCTGCGGCCGCTTCCAGCCGGACCTGTGCGCGATGTACGAGCGGGTGGCGGTGGCGGGCAAGCCCGACCAGCAGGCCCGTGAACTGCTGGAACGGCGCAGCCCGTCCGCGGTCGGGGACCGGATCAAGGCGCCGGCCCTGCTCGTGCAGGGGCAGGCCGATTCCCTCTTCCCGCTCAGCCAGTCCGACGCCATGGCCACCGCGCTCGCGAAGAACGGCGCGCCCGTCGCGGTGGACTGGGCGGCGGGCGGTCACGACGGCGGGATGCCGGAGCAGGACCGGATCCAGGGCCGGGTCACCGCCTGGTTCGACCGCTACCTCAAGCAGGACGCCTCGGTGGACACCGGCCCGCAGTTCCGGGTCTCGCGCACCGGAGGAATCGATTCGACGGACGGCACGGTCAAGCTGCGCGGCGCGTCCGACGACCGTTACCCCGGGCTGATCTCGGGCGGACGGAAGATCGAGCTGACGGGGACCGAACAGTCCTTCGCCAACCCGGCGGGCGGCGCGCCCCCCGCGCTCTCCTCACTCCCGGGCTTCGGCGGCCAGCTCGCCGGGCTCGGGGCGAGCTTCGCCCTGGACTTCCCCGGGCAGTACGCGCGCTTCGAGTCGAAGCCGCTGGAGAAGGAACTGCGGATCACCGGCACCCCCACCGTCACTCTCAAGGTGAGGTCGAGCGCCGCGGACGGTTCGGCGGTGCTCTTCGGGAAGGTGTACGACGTCGGGCCCGACGGACGGCAGCAGGTGCTGCCGAGCCAGCTCGTGGCACCGGTGCGGGTGCAGAACGCGGGGCAGGGCGCCGAGGTGAAGCTGGCGCTCCCGGCCGTCGACCACGGCGTCCAGCCCGGCCACCGGCTGCGCCTGGTCGTCGCGGCGACCGACCTGGGGTACGCCACCCCGGTCGCCCCGGCGACGTACACGGTGTCCACGGCGGACGGGATCCTCACGGTGCCGGTCGCGGCGGACGTGCGCACCGCGTCGGCGGGGCTGCCCGCCTGGACCTGGTGGCTGCCGCTCGGCGCGGCCGCGCTGGCCGCCGCGCTGCTCGGCATCCGGCGCCGGGGCGGCGGCTCCGGGACCCCGGGCGGGGCTCCGGCTCCGGCGCCGAAGCACGAGGCCGCGCTGGCCGACGTACCGCTCGAGATCACCGGACTGACCAAGCGGTACGCGAAGGCGAAGGACCGCTACGCGGTCCGGGACCTGTCCATGCGGGTGGAGAAGGGCCAGGTGCTGGGGCTCCTCGGGCCCAACGGCGCCGGAAAGACCACCACGCTGCGGATGCTGATGGGCCTGATCTCGCCGGACGCGGGCGAGATCCGGGTCTTCGGACACGCCGTGCGCGCCGGGGCTCCGGTGCTGTCGCGGGTCGGCGCGTTCGTCGAAGGCGCGGGTTTCCTGCCGCACCTGTCGGGTCGCGCCAATCTGGAGCTGTACTGGCAGGCCACCGGCCGTCCGGCCACGGACTCCCACATGGCGGAGGCCCTGGAGATCGCCGGGCTGGGCGACGCGCTGGAGCGCGCGGTCCGGACGTACTCGCAGGGCATGCGGCAGCGGCTCGCCATCGCGCAGGCCATGCTCGGCATGCCGGACCTGCTGATCCTCGACGAGCCGACGAACGGTCTGGACCCGCCGCAGATCCGCGAGATGCGGGACGTGATGATCCGTTACGCGGCGGCCGGCCGGACCGTCATCGTCTCCAGCCACCTGCTGTCGGAGGTCGAGCAGACCTGTACGCACCTGGTGGTCATGGACCGGGGACGGCTCGTCCAGGCCGGGCCCGTCGCCGAGATCACCGGCGGCGGGGACACCCTGCTGGTGACCCTGGCCGGGCCGGTCGCCGACGCGGCCGTCGAGAAGGTGGCGGCCCTGGAGGGGGTGGAGTCCGTGGTCGCGGCCGAGGACGGCCTGCTCGTCCGGCTGGACGGCGCCACGGCCACCGCGCTCATCACCGAACTCGTCCGGCTGGAGGTGCCGGTGACCGGAGTGGGCCCGCACCGGCGGCTCGAGGACGCGTTCCTGACCCTGATCGGAGGTGCGGCGTGAGCGCGGTACAGGAGGTGGGCGCTGCGCGGGAGGTGGCGCCCGGATACCAGGCGGGGCGGACGCTGCCGCTGCGGGTCGAGGCCCTGCGGCAGTGGCGCAGGCGCCGCACCCTGGTGATGGGCGGGGTGCTGGCCGCACTGCCCTTCATCATGATCATCGCGTTCGCGGTGGGCGGCTCCCAGGGCGGCGGGGGCCGGGACGGCCGGATCACCCTCATCGACACGGCGACGGCGTCCGGCGCGAACTTCGCCGCGACCTGCCTCTTCGTCTCGGCGGGCTTCCTGCTGGTGGTCCCGGTCGCGCTGTTCTGCGGGGACACGGTCGCCTCGGAGGCGAGCTGGTCCTCGCTGCGCTACCTGCTGGCCTCGCCGGTGCCCCGGGCGCGGCTGCTGTGGAGCAAGCTGGTGGTGGCGCTCGGGTTCAGCCTGGCGGCGATGGTGCTGCTGCCGGTGGTGGCGCTGGCGGCGGGCACCGCCGCCTACGGGTGGGGGCCGCTGAAACTGCCGACCGGCGGTGAGCTGGCGGCCGGTGACACGCTGCCGCGCCTCGCCCTGGTGGTCGCCTTCATCTTCGTGTCGCAGCTGGTCACGGCCGGGCTGGCGTTCTGGCTCTCCACCCGGACGGACGCGCCGCTGGGCGCGGTCGGCGGGGCGGTCGGGCTGACCATCGTCGGGAACGTACTGGACGCGGTGACCGCGCTCGGATCGTGGCGGGAGTTCCTGCCCGCGCACTGGCAGTTCGCGTGGGCCGACGCCCTGCAGCCGCACCTGGAGTGGGGCGGGATGGTGAAGGGGGCCGCGGTGTCGGTCTCGTACGCGCTGGTGCTGTTCGCCCTCGCCTTCCGGGGGTTCGCCCGCAAGGACATCGTGTCCTGAGGCCGCGGCGGGCGCGCCCGCCGGCCCCTCGTCGCCCCGCGTACGCCGTCTCCCCCGCCCGGGGGAGGCGGCGTACGAGCGTCCGGCCTCATCCTGGACACCTCGGCATCCTGGACACCTCGGCGAGCCCGTCACTCGTCGAGGGTGACGACCTTCCGGCGGCCGAGGTCGGGCATGTCGCGCAGGGGCAGGCCGTCGCCGGGGCGCTCCAGTTCGAGCACGACGACCTCGTTCTCGCCGGTGTGCCAGAGGGGCCCGGGGGCGTAGAGGGTGCGCTGCGGGCCGCGCGGGGTGTCGTAGTGGCCGAGCAGGAATCCGTTCAGCCAGATCAGGCCGGTCCCCCAGGAGGAGAGGTCGAGGAACCCGTCGGCGGGGGCGGGGATGGTGAACGCGAAGCGGTGGAAGGCGGGGTCGTGGAAGGCGGGGGCGGGGAGGGCGGCGGCGGGGGGCGTCCGGCTCGGGGACTGCTCCGGCGGGGTCCAGTCCAGGGCGGTGAGGTCGGTGAGCGGCAGCGGCCTGATCTCCCACTCGAACAGGTGCTGGTGGCCGTGCCGCACCCCGCGCCAGATGCCCTTGCGGTCGTCGAGCAGCGGTCCGTAGTTCACCCGGCCCTGGGCGCGGACGAGCACGTCGAGGACGACTCCTGCCTCGCCGACCGGGAGGTCGAGGCCCTCGTCGGGGGCGTTGCGGTCCAGGATGCCGAGCGGCACGCCGTCGGCGAAGACGTACGCGCGGTCGCCGAGCCCGTCGATCCGGACGGGCATCGCGGGCCGGGGCCCTGTGAGGGTGGTCCGGTAGTGGATCAGGCCGAAGTCCTGGCCGAGCTTCTCCATGGGCTCTGGCGCCGGTCGGTGCACGACCGTGGAGAGCGCGTCGAGGTGGGCGGCGAGCGGGGCACGGCCGGACGGCGCGGCGAGGGCGGGCGCGAGCCGGGGCGGGGGTACGGGCAGCGGGCCGTCGGGCAGTGGCGCGTACCTTCCGATGACCTCGCGGAACGCGTGGAACTTGGCGGTCAGTTCACCGGCCTCGCCGATGGGGGCGTCGTAGTCGTAACTGGTGACGGTCGGCTGGTAGCCGGGTTCCCCGGGCCGGGATCCGGTGTGGTTGGCGCCCGCCCAGAAGCCGAAGTTGGTACCGCCGTGGGCCATGTAGAGGTTGACGGAGGCGCCGGTGGCGAGGAGTTCGTCGAGGGAGGCCGCCACCTCCTCGACGGCGCGGACGTGGTGGTCCTCGCCCCAGTGGTCGAACCAGCCGAGCCAGAACTCCATCGCGGCCAGCGGTCCGGTCTTCTGGTAGCGGCGCAGCACCTCCAGGCGTTCGGCCGGGCGCGCGCCGAAGGTGGCGGTGGCGAGCCGGCCGGGGACCATGCCGCCCTGCAGCATCGCGTCCTCGGGGCCGTCGGCGGTGAACAGCAGACAGTCCACGCCGCGTGCGAGCAGAGCCTCCTCGATGTGGGCGCGGTAGCGGCGGTCGTCGCCGTACGAGCCGTACTCGTTCTCGATCTGTACGGCGACCACGGGGCCGCCCCGGCTCGCGAGCAGCGGGCGCAGTTCGGGCAGCACGAGGTCGAACCAGCCGTCCACCTCGGCCTCGAAGCGCGGGTCGGAGCAGCGCAGGCGCAGCCCGTCCTGGGCGAGCAGCCGGGCGGGCAGGCCGCCGAAGTCCCATTCGGCGCAGATGTACGGGCCGGGGCGGACGATGGCGTCGAGGCCGAGGCCCTGGGCGATGCGCAGGAAGCGGGCGAGGTCACGGGGGCCGGTGAAGTCGGCCTTGCCGGGTGCGGTCTCGTGGAAGTTCCAGGGGACGTAGGTGTCCACGGTGTTGGCGCCCAGGCCGCGCAGCCTGGTGAGGCGGTCCTCCCACAGGTCCGGGTGGACCCGGAAGTAGTGCAGGGCCCCGGAGATGACGCGGTGGGGGCGCCCTGCGCGCCGGAATCCGTCCTGGTCGTGCGTGAGCATGCGCTGACTCCCGTGCGGTGCGGTGCGAGGGGTGCCGGACGCTGCCGAATATATGAACGTGTCGCGCACGCCGTCAACGTCGAGTTGATCGCAATCGATCGAATCGATCGTTCCGGCGCTCTGGGTTCCCTATGATGACGGGAGCGTGCGGGCCGACCGAGCCTGCCGGGCAGAGCCCAGGGGGACCCCTTGAGACCACATGTAGACCAGCGCCAGGCGCAGGTGCTCGCGCTCGTCCGGGCCCGGGGCAGCGTCCGGGTGGCGGACGTGGCCCGGGAGCTGGACGTCTCCCCCGTCACGCTGCGCCGGGACATCGAGGCGATGGCCGCCCGGGGCGAGATCCAGCGGTTGCACGGGGTGATCAGCCGGGTCGAGCCGACGGGCCCGGAGGGGCCGGTTCCGGGGCACGCGGCGGAACCCGGGGCGCGGGGTGCGGGGGGTGCGTCCGGACCGGGTGACGGCGCGGGGCTGGTGGTCGGGATGGTCGTGCCGACCACCGAGTATTACTACGCGGAGGTGGTCCGCGGCGCCCGGGAGGTGGTCGAGGCGCGCGGCGCGCGGCTGACCGTGGGGCTGACCCGATACCTGCCGGGCGAGGACCGGACCCAGGCCGACCGGCTGCTCTCGACGGGGGCGGACGGGCTGCTGCTGACACCGAACTGGGACACCGGATCACCGGGGCCCGGCGAGGGCGCGTGGACCGCCGAGCTGCCGGTTCCCACCGTCCTGGTCGAGCGGTGGGCGCCGCCCGGGCATCCGGCGGCGGCGCTGGACCGGGTGGTGTCGGACCATGCCCACGGGGCGGCGCGGGCGGTCCAGCACCTGGTAGAGCTGGGGCACCGGCGGATCGCGCTGGCCTGCCAGGAGACGCCGACGAGCGCGCGGCTGCGGGCCGGGTACGAGGCGGCCGTCGCCGCCCTGGGCCTGGAACCGGCGCCGCCGTGGCCGCCGGCCGGACCGGGTACGCCGCCGGTCGCGTCCCTGTCGGTGGCGGACCGGTTCGCGCGGACGCTGGAGTACCTGTGCGAGGCGGTCGCCGCGGGCGGGGCCACGGGCGGGGTCACGGCCGCGCTGATCCACAGCGACACCGACGCGATCATGCTGATCCCGCGGCTCCAGGCGCGGGGGGTGCGGGTACCGGAGGACCTGGCGGTGATCACGTACGACGACGAGGTGGCGGGGCTGGCGGACGTACCGCTCTCGGCCGTCGCCCCGGCCAAGCGGGAGGTCGGGGCGCGGGCGGCGGAGCTGCTGCTGGACCGGCTGTCGGGGGCCGACGAGACGGCGTACGGGCCGCACGGCAGCCCCCGGCAGCATCTGGAGCTGCTCCCCCGGCTGACCATCCGCTCATGAAGGACGGGATTGAATGATTGTTTCGATCGAGTTGTGCGTTCGCTCTTGACGGTGTGCGTATTCGCACAAAAGATGGGCCGCGTTCTCCCATCCGCCGCCCGCAGCGGTCGTCCGTAGGAGTCGAACCATGTCGCGCAGCCTGCCTTCCCGCCTGCCCTCCTCCCGCTTGTCCCGCCTCGCCCTCACCGCCTCTGTCGCCTCGCTGGCCGTCCTCGCCACCGCGTGCGGCGGCACGGCGGGGTCGGAGTCGGGGTCCGCGGCCGAGCCGGTGGGGTCGGCCGATCAGCCGGTCACCCTCACCTACTGGTCCTCCAGCGCGGGCGCCCAGCAGACCGCGGACGCCTTCAACAAGACGCACAAGAACATCCGGGTGACGTTCTCGGCCGTCCCCGGCGGCCCGGACGGGGCGGCCAAACTCTCCAACGCGGTCAAGGGCGGCAACGCACCGGACGTCGCGACGATGGACTACTCCTCGCTCCCCGAGTTCGCGAGCGGCGGCAACCTGGAGGACCTGAGCGCGACCTCCGGGAAGCTCGTCGCCGAGAAGTTCCCGAAGGCGGTCCAGTCGCTGGTGAGCCTCGGCGGCAGGACGTGGGCGGTGCCCTTCGACGTCACCCCGCTCGAACTCTTCTACCGCAAGGACATCTTCGAGAAGCACGGCGTGGCCGTGCCGACGACCTGGGAGGAGTACAAGCAGGCCGCGGAGAAGCTCAACAAGGCCGATCCGTCGGTCCGGATCACCAACTTCGGCGGCGGCGACCCGGCCGTGCTCGCCGGGCTCTCCTGGCAGGCGGGCGCCCAGTGGTACGGCACGGAGGGCGACA
Source organism: Streptomyces sp. NPDC002138 (assembly GCF_040296485.1). NCBI lineage: Bacteria > Bacillati > Actinomycetota > Actinomycetes > Kitasatosporales > Streptomycetaceae > Streptomyces > Streptomyces sp. NPDC002138. Next base: position 100,053 of record NZ_JBEOXE010000008.1, read on the forward strand.
AGTGGAAGGTCGCCATCGACGACCCGGCGTCGCGGAAGGTGGCCTCGTACTGGAACGGCCTGCTGACCTCGGGCCTCGCGTCGAAGACCCCGCTGTGGGGCGAGGGCGAGGCGAAGGAACGCTCCTCCGGTCAGGTCGCGACCGTCATCGGCGCCGCCTGGACGGCCGGGACGTTCCTCGCGAGTTACCCGGACCTCACGGGCAAGTGGGGCATCGCCCCGCTGCCCACCTGGGACGGGAAGCCCGCCACGGGCATGTACGGAGGCACCTCCTACATCGTGCCCAAGGGCAGCAAGCACACCAAGGCCGCGGCGGAGTTCATCGCCTGGGTCACCACCGACCCGGAGGCCGTCAAGGCACGGCTCAGCTCGCTGAAGGCTCCCAGCAGCGCCCTGCCGGCCAACCCGGAGATGCGGGTGGCGGCGGCGAAGCTGTTCGACGCCTCGTACTTCGCCGGGCAGGACCCGTACGCCCTGGCCGGCGCGGCGGCCGACACCATCGTGCCCGGCTGGACCTGGGGCCCGACGCACCTCCAGGTCAACGCGGCTCAGAACGCGGCCGGGGCGGACCAGCTCAAGGCCCTGAGCGAGGGCCAGGCGGCCGCCGAGAAGGCCATCAAGGACCGCGGCCTGGGCCTGGTCGGCTGATGCCGCGGCCCACCACCCCGCGCCCCCACCCCACCCCGGACCACCCACCCGGCCCCAGAGCCCCCGAGCCCCCGGCCGGAGCGCACCCGGCGCCTCCTCCGGTCCGGCCCCAGGCGACCACCCACGGTCACGGGGGCCCGGACGGGGCGGGCGGGGCGGACGGGGCGGACGGGCCGGGCAGGACCGACGGGCCGAACAGGCCGGACACGCCGGCCGGGCCGGACGTCATGAGAACGGCCACCGGGAGCCGGTCCGCCCCCGCCCCCGTGCTCTTCATGGCTCCCTTCTTCCTCCTCTTCGCCCTCGTCACCGTCGCCCCCATCGCCTACGCCGCCTGGCTGAGCCTGTTCCACGACGAGCAGTCCGGCCTCGGCTTCGGCGGTACGCGGCGCGTGTTCAGCGGATTCGGGAACTTCACCAAGGCCCTCACCGATCCCCTCTTCCTGGCCTCGTTCCGCCACGTGGCCGTCTACTGCCTGCTCTACATCCCGGTCATGGTCGGCGGCGCCCTGCTGCTCGCCCTCCTGCTGGATTCCTCCCTCGCCCGGGCCAAACGGTTCTTCCAGATCGCGTTCTACCTGCCCCACGCCGTCCCCGGCCTGATCGCGGCCATGATCTGGCTGTACCTCTACACCCCTGGGCTGAGCCCCGTACTGGACGTGCTCGACGGCGCCGGGCTCTCCTGGAACTTCTTCGGCCGCGACGAGGCCCTGCTGTCCGTGGTCAACATCTCGGCCTGGCAGTGGATGGGCTACAACATGATCATTTTCTTCGCCGGGCTCCAGGCCGTGCCGCGCGAGACCCTGGAGGCCGCCACCATGGACGGCGCCGGAGCCATCCGTACCGCTCTCCAGGTCAAGGTGCCGAGCATCCGCCCCACCCTCATCCTGACCGTGCTGTTCACCTGCGTCGGCGCCGTCCAGCTCTTCGACGCACCGCAGTTGCTGCACCTGCGGGCCAACGAGATGGGCGAGTCCTGGTCGCCGACGATGTACATCTTCAGCGCCGCGTTCAAGAGCCACGACTACGGCCTCGCCGCCGCGGGCGCGCTCCTCCTCGCCCTGGTCGCGGGAGCCGCTTCGTACGTCGTCACCACGCTCGGCAACCGCTGGAGGGACGCATGACCGACACGCTCACCCGGGCTCCCGCACGGCGCGGGCCCTCCGGGCTCCTCTCCAAGGCCGCCGTCAACGCCGCCCTGCTGCTGGTCGCCGCCTACACCCTGATGCCCCTCGCCTGGCTGGTCACGGCGGCCACCAAGAACCGGCGCGACCTGTTCGCCACCGAGCCCTACTCCTTCGGTGACTTCAACCTCCTCGCCAACCTCCGCGACGTCTTCGCCTACAACGACGGCATCTTCGGCCGCTGGCTCGGCAACAGCCTGCTCTACACGGTGGTCGGGTCCGTCCTCTCCGCCCTCATCAGCGTGGCCTGCGGATACGCCTTCCACGCCTACGACTTCCGGCACAAGGAACGGCTCTTCGGCGTCGTCCTCGCCGGGGTCCTGGTGCCCGCGACCGTACTCCAGCTCCCCCTCTACCTGATGGCCTCGGCCGCCGGAGCCGTCAACACCTACTGGGCCTATCTGGTGCCCGCCCTCGTCAACCCCTTCGGCGTCTATCTGGCCCGGGTGTTCGCCGAGGGCTACGTGCCCGACGAGGTGCTCGCCGCCGCCCGGATGGACGGGGCGAGTGAACTGCGGGTCTTCGCCCACGTGTCGTTCCCCATGCTCTGGCCCGGGTTTGTGACCATCTTCCTGTTCACCTTCACGGCGATCTGGAACAACTTCTACGGTGCGCTGACCATGCTCAACGACGAGCGTCTCTACCCGGTCAGCCTCGGCCTGTTCATGTGGAACCGCAGCGTCTATCAGCAGCCCGAGCTGTACCCCCTCGTCATCACCGGTTCGCTCGTCGCCGTCGTCCCGCTGGTGCTGGCCTTCCTGGGTCTCCAGCGGTTCTGGCGCTCGGGTCTCACAGCGGGAGCCGTCAAGTGATCCACCGCCCCGTCACCCTGCTCGCCATGAGCGCCGGCACCCGGGCCGCCGTCCTGGGCGATCCGGGCACCCTGTCCGCACTGCACCGGGTCGCCGACGTCGACCCCGACCTCCTCCTCACCGACTTCGCGGACGGCTCCGCCCTCCCGGCGCACCGGCTGGGCGAGACCGAGGTACTGCTCACCGGCTGGGGCTGCCCGCCGCTGGACGCGGCGGCGCTGGCCCGGATGCCCCGTCTCCGCGCCGTGGTCCACGCGGCCGGCAGCGTCAAACACCATGTGACCGAGGCCTGCTGGGAACGCGGGCTGCTCGTCTCCAGCGCGGCCGCCGCCAACGCGGTGCCCGTCGCCGAGTACACGCTCGCCGCGATCCTCTTCGCCAACAAGCGGGTCCTGGAATCGGCCCACCTCTACCGCGCCACCCGCGGCCACATCGACCTGCTGAACCGCTATCCGGCCATCGGCAACTACCGGCGCACGGTCGGTCTGGTCGGCGCCTCGCTGATCGGCCGGCGGGTCCTGGAGCTGCTCCGCCCCTTCGACCTGCGGGTGCTCGTCCACGATCCGTACGCCGACCCGGCCGAGCTGGAGGCGATGGGCGCCGAGGCCGCCGCCCTGGACGAGCTGTTGTCCCGCAGTGACGTGGTCAGCCTGCACGCCCCCGCCCTCCCCCAGACCCACCATCTGCTGGACGCCCCCCGGCTCGCCCTGATGCGGGACGGGGCCACGCTCGTCAACACCGCCCGCGGCTCGCTGGTCGACACCGCGGCCCTGACCGAGGAACTGGTCGCCGGCCGGCTGCACGCCGTCCTCGATCACACCGAGCCCGAAGTACTGCCCGGCACCTCCCCCCTGTTCAATCTGCCGAACGTCCTGCTCACCCCCCATGTCGCGGGGTCGCTGGGCGGGGAGCTGGACCGCCTGGCGGCCACCGCCGTCGAGGAGTTGGAGCGGTACGCCCTGGGGCTCGGCTTCCGCTACGCCGTCGATCCGGGCCGTCTGGCCTACTCGGCGTGAACCGCCTCCTTCCCCGCCGCTCGCACCAGCCCGGCCAGGTACGCGCGGCCCGCGGCGAGCCGGCCCGGCAGTTCCTCGGCGCCGGGGTACCAGCGTCTCTCGTACTCCCAGCAGAGCCAGCCTCCGGGCGGCGCGGTGGCCACCGCCTCGGCGAGCGGCAGCGCCCCGCGGCCCAGCCCCAGCGGGGTCAGATCCTCCGCCGACGCCACGTCCTTGACCTGTATGTATCCCAGGTGCCCGGCCAGTTCCCGGCTGGAGCGCGCCGGGCTCTCACCGCCGAGCCAGGTGTGCAGTACATCCCAGAGCGCGCCCGCGCCGGGATGGCCGACCCGGTCCAGCACGCGCGCGGCGGCGGCCCCGGTGCGGTGGGAGTCGTGGGTCTCCAGCAGGATCCGGACGCCCTGCCGCTCGGCGAGCGGCGCGGCGGCGGCGAGCCGACGGACCGCGATCGCATCGGCCTCGACGGCCGCCAGGGTGCCACCACCGGGGAAGACCCGGACGAAGGGGGCACCGAGGTCGGCGGCCAGGGCAATCAGCGCGCTCAGTTCCGCCAGGACGGGTTCGTCGGGGCCCTCGGCCGCGACCCGGGCGTAGCCCGCGACCGTGAGGATCCCGACCCCGGCGGCGGCGAACGCGCGGACCGCGGCGGCCCGGTCGGTGGCCGGGGAGCCGGGGTGGAGGGGCTCCTCGGGATGGGTGCGGAGCTCCACTCCGTCGTATCCGTGCGCGGCGGCGAGGGCGGCGGCTTCCGCGAGCGGGGTGCCCGGCAGCCCGAGGGTGGAGAAGGCGTATTTCATGGCCGGCTCCCGGCGGGTGGGGGCGCGGTGGAACCGCGCACCATCAGTTCGGTGGGCAGGGTGGTGATGCCGCCGGGCGGGGGCAGTCGGCGGCCGGTGACCAACTGCGCGGCGAGCACGCCCGCTTCACGCAGCGGCACCCGGACGGTGGTGAGGGCGGGGGCCGTGTCCACGCAGAAGGGCAGGTCGTCGAAGCCCGCGACGGACACGTCCTCGGGAATCCGTATGCCCTCTTCCCGCAGGGCCGCGGCGACTCCGGTCGCGACCGTGTCGTTGGCGGCGACGACCGCGGTGAAGGACGCTCCGCGGCGGAGCAGTTCGCGGGTGGCGTCATAACCGGCGGGGCGGTCGAAGCTCGCGTGGACGGTCAGCGGCTCGCAAGCCGTCGCGAGCGCGGGGTCCTGTCGGTGCAGGGCGGCGCGGTGGCCGGCGAGCCGCTCACGCGTGGTGCTCAGTCCGGGCGGTCCGGCGACATAGGCGATCCGGCGGTGGCCCAGGCTCAGGAGGTGCTCCGCGAGGCGGAACGCGCCTCCGTGGTCGTCGAACATGACGGTGGCGACGGGCAGGGCGGCCGGTACGGGGAGCGGGGGTCGGCCGCACAGCACCACCGGGGTGCCGGCAGCGGCGATCCGGGTGACGCGGGCGGTCAGCGCGGCGGTGTGGGCGGCTTCCTCCACCGCGCCGCCGGTGAGCACGACGCCACCGGCCCGCTGGCCTTCCAGCAGCGTCAGGTAGGCCAGCTCGGCCGCGGGCTCGCCCTCGGTGTTGCAGACCACCGCGAGCCGACGGTTCCCGGGGTGGCCGCTCTCGGGGCCGAGCGCGCTCTGGAGGGAACCGGCGAGGATGCCGAAGAAGCTGTCGCCCACGTCGTGGACGAGGACGCCGACGAGGTCGGAGGTGGCCGCGGCGAGGGCGCGCGCCGGGCCGTTGGCCACATAGCCGAGCTCCTCGATCGCCCGCTCCACCCGGGTCCGGGTGCCTCCGGCCACCGGATAGCCGCCGTTGAGTACGCGCGAGACCGTCGCGGGCGACACGCCCGCCTGCTCCGCGACCTCTGCCAGGGTTACCGCCATCGTCCCGCCCCTTTCGTCCTGCCCGGGTCATCGTCTCATCCGGTGTGTGGATCTCCATGGTCGCAAATTTAGAAAGCGCTTTCTATCACCCGAAAGAGTCTTGTCGCGGCGAGATGTGGAGCCCTAGCCTGGTGGCAGTGAAAGCGCTTTCTATCGCGTCTTCCCACCAGCATCCGATTGACGAAGGAGGAGCCACCGTGGAGCGCAGGACGATCAAGATCGCCATGAACGGCGTGACGGGGCGGATGGGGTACCGCCAGCATCTGGTCCGTTCCCTGCTCGCGCTGCGCGAGCAGGGAGGCCTGGACCTGGGCGACGGCACCGTGCTCTGGCCCGAGCCGGTGCTGGTGGGCCGCCGGGAGGCGGCGCTCCGGTCCCTGGCGGAGAAGCACGGCCTGGAGCACGTCAGCACCGACCTCGCCTCGGTCCTCGCCGATCCCGAGGTCGAGATCTACTTCGACGCCCAGGTCACCAGTGCTCGCGAGGCGGCGGTCGGCCGGGCCATCGCGGCGGGCAAGCACGTGTACTGCGAGAAGCCGACCGCCCTCACCTACGCGTCCTCACTGCGCCTGGCCCGGCTCGCCGCGGCCGCCGGGGTCAAGCACGGCGTGGTCCAGGACAAGCTCTTCCTGCCGGGGCTGCTCAAGCTGAAGCGGCTCATCGACGGCGGGTTCTTCGGTGAGATCCTCTCGATCCGGGGCGAGTTCGGCTACTGGGTGTTCGAAGGGGACTGGCAGCCCGCCCAGCGGCCCTCCTGGAACTACCGGTCGCAGGACGGCGGAGGGATCGTGGCCGACATGTTCCCCCACTGGGAGTACCTGCTGCACGAGCTCTTCGGGCGGGTCCGCTCGGTGCAGGCACTCACCCGCACGCACATCGGCCGCCGCTGGGACGAGGACGGCAAGCCCTACGAGGCCACGGCGGATGACGCCGCGTACGGGACCTTCGAGCTGGAGGGCGGCGCCGTCGCCCAGATCAACTCCTCGTGGGCGGTGCGGGTCCACCGGGACGAGCTGGTGGAGTTCCAGGTCGACGGCACGCACGGTTCGGCGGTGGCCGGTCTGCGCGACTGCCGCGTCCAGCACCGGGCGGCGACCCCCAAGCCCGTCTGGAACCCGGATCTGCCCCAGACCGAGCCGTTCCGTGCCCAGTGGCAGCAGGTCCCGGACAACGCCCCCTGGGACAACGCCTTCAAGGCGCAGTGGGAGCTGTTCCTGAGACACGTCGTGCGCGACGAGCCCTGGCAGTGGGACCTGCTCGCGGGAGCGCGGGGGGTGCAGCTGGCCGACCTGGGCCTGCGCTCCTCGGCGGAGGGCCGACGCCTGCCGGTTCCGGAGGTGACGCTGTGAGCATCCGGCTGCCCTCGGCGGACGGCGGGCTCCGCGTCCACGAACCGTGTACCGATCCGCTGCGGCCGCTCACCTTTCCCCCGGCCCGCAGCCGCAGGTTCTACTCCGCCGCGCACGTGGTCGCCGATCCGACCGCCACCCGCGCGGGCACCGGCACCGGCACCGGTCCCGTGGTCGACTGGGAGGCCACGCTCGCGTTCCGTCACCGGTTGTGGGCGCAGGGGCTGGGCGTGGCCGAGGCCATGGACACCGCCCAGCGCGGGATGGGGCTGGACTGGCCGGCCGCCGCGGAGCTGATCCGCCGGTCCGCCGCGGACGCCCTGGCGGCGGGCGGCCGGATCGTCTGCGGCGCGGGTACGGACCAGCTCCCGCGAGGGGAGCACACCCTCGCCGTGATCATCGCCGCCTACGAGGAACAACTGGCGCACGTCGAGGCGTGCGGCGCCCCGGCGGTGCTGATGGCCTCGCGGGCGCTGGCCGGCGCGGCCCGGGGTCCGGAGGACTACCTGGAGGTGTACGGGAGGCTGTTGCGGCAGAGCGCCCGCCCGGTCGTCCTGCACTGGCTGGGGCCCATGTTCGATCCCGAGCTGGCGGGCTACTGGGGGCACCACGGTCTGGACGAGGCCACCGAGGTGTTCCTGAAGATCATCGCCGAATATCCGGACAAGGTGGACGGCGTCAAGGTGTCGCTGCTGGAAGCCGACCGCGAGGTCGACCTCCGCCGACGGCTCCCCGCCACGGTCCGCTGCTACACGGGCGACGACTACCACTACCCGGAACTGATCGCGGGGGACGGGCAGCACGCGAGCGACGCGCTCCTCGGCATCTTCGATCCGATCGCGCCCCTGGCCGCGCGGGCGGCGGCGGCCCTGGACCGGGGGGACAGCGCGGGCTTCCGGGCGCTGCTGGACCCCACGGTGGGGTTGTCGCGCCACCTGTTCGCTCCGCCGACGCGCTACTACAAGACCGGGGTGGTCCTCCTGGCCTGGCTGGCCGGGTATCAGGACCACTTCGCCATGGTGGGCGGCCTCGAGTCGGCGCGCTCGCTCCTCCATCTCGCCACCGCCTACGCACAGGCGGACCTGCTGGGCCTGTTCCCGGATCCCGCGAGAGCCGAAGACCGGATGAGAAGCCTTCTCGCGCTCCACGGAGTGGCGTCGTGAAGGGGGCGCCGGCCCGGCTGAGCCTCAATCAGGAGACGATCCGGCAGTGGTCCGTGCCCGAGCTGGTGGCCGGATGCGAGGCCGCCGGGGTGACCGCCGTCGGGCTGTGGCGCGATCCGGTGCGGGCCTTCGGGGTGCGGGAGACCGCGAAGCTCGTCGCGGGGGCGGGGATCCGGGTCAGTTCGCTGTGCCGCGGCGGATTCTTCACCGCCGCCGATCCCGAGGGGCGGGCGGCCGCGCTCGACGACAACCGCCGGGCCGTGGCCGAAGCGGCGGAGCTGGGCGCCGACACCTTGGTGCTGGTCGCGGGTGGACTACCCGAGGGGGACCGGGACCTGGCCGGGGCGCGGCGGCGGATCGCCGGGATCCTGGGTGAGCTGGCGCCGTGGGCGGCGGCGCACGGGGTGCGTCTGGGCATCGAGCCGCTGCACCCGATGTTCGCCTCGGACCGCTGTGTGGTCTCCACCCTCGGCCAGGCCCTGGACCTCGCCGAGCAGTTCCCGGCCGAGCAGGTCGGGGTGGTGGCGGACTCCTACCACCTGTGGTGGGACGAGCGGCTCCCCGCGGAGCTGCGCAGAGCGGGGGACGGCGGGCGGATCGTCTCCGTGCAGGTGGCCGACTGGGTCACCCCCCTCCCCGAGGGCGTACTGATGGGCCGGGGGCAGCTCGGTGACGGGAGCATCGATCTGCGGGGCTTCCGCGAGCTCGCCGACGCGGCCGGGTACCGGGGGCCGGTCGAGGTGGAGATCTTCCAGCCGGGCCTGTGGGCCCGGGACGGCGCGGACGTGCTGCGGGAGGTGATCGAGCGCTACCGCGCGCATGTCGAGTGACCGGTCGGTCGATGGCCCCTGGAGCGACGAGTCGATGGATCCACGGGCCGAAAGGAGTTGGCGATGACGGATGTGTGGAGTCGGCGTGCCTTCCTCTCCACCGCGGGCGGTGGGGCGTTCCTGCTCGGGACTCCCGCCGGGCGGCCCGCCGCCCGGGCCTCGGGGGACGTTCATGACGGCATGCGGGCGGTGTGGCGCGGTCTCGTGCTGGGAGGTGAACTGCCCACCGAGGAAGAGCCGTTCCGTTCTCGACTGGTCGCCCTGGGCGACCTGAGCGGCGGCTGGCTGACGGCCATGAACCCGGGTGATTCATCGCTCTGGCCCGATCTGGGATTCTCCACGGATCCCGAGATGCTGATGCAGAGCTACTACCGGCTGCGGACGATGGCGGAGGCCTATGTCCGGCCCGGGACCGGGATGACGGGCTCGGGGGCCCTGCGCTCGGCCCTGCTCACCGGGCTGGACCATCTGCACGCGCGGGCCTACCACGCGGGCGGGACGCCGTACGGCAATTGGTACTGCTGGCAGATCGGTGCGCCGCAGGCGCTGCTGGACCTGTGCGTGCTGCTGTACGAGGAGCTGTCCGCGGCGCAGCTCGCCGATTTCTGCGCGGCGGTGGACCACTTCGTGCCGGACACGGTGGTCGGTGCCTACACGGGGACGAGTACCGGTGCGAACCGGGTGGACCTGTGCCGGGTGCTGGCGGTGCGCGGGGTGGTCGGCAAGCAGTCGGCCAAGATCGCGCTGGCCCGGGACGCCCTCGCTCCGGTCTTCCCCTACGTCACCTCGGGCGACGGGCTCTACCGGGACGGGTCGTTCATCCAGCACTCCTGGGTGCCGTATTCGGGTACGTACGGCGCGGTGCTGCTCGGCGGTCTGGGCCTGCTGTCGGGGGTGTTGAAGGGGACGCCCTGGGCTCTCACCGATCCCGGGGCGCAGATCGTGTTCGACGCGGTGGAGCGGGCCTGGGCGCCCTTCCTTTTCAACGGTCTGATCATGGACTGCGTGTCCGGCCGGGCGATCAGCAGGGGGCTGGCCGCGGCGGACGTCCGGCAGGTGCCGCAGGACGACCACGCCCGGGGCCATGCGGTGCTCGCCGGGATACTGCTGCTCGGCGAGGGGGCGAGCGCCGCCGAGCGGGCCCGCTGGCGGTCCCTGGTCAAAGGCTGGATGGCGAGGGACTACTACCGCCGCCCGCTCGCCGACGAGTCCCTTCCCCTGTCCTCCCTGGCCCGGCTGGCCGAGGTCGAGCGCGACCCTGCGGTCCTGGCCGTGGCCGAGCCGGTCGGCCACCGGCTGTTCGGTGCGATGGACCGGGCCACGCACCGGCGGCCCGACTGGGTGGCGTCGCTGGCCATGGCCTCGCGCCGCATCGCCCACTACGAGACCGGTAACGGGGAGAACCTGCGCGGCTGGCACACGGGCAGCGGCATGCTCTCCTGGTGGGGCGCCACCTACGGGAACGGCCAGTACGCGGACGCCTTCTGGCCGACCGTGGACCCGTACCGGCTGCCCGGGACCACCGTTTCGCGCAAGGTGCTGGCCGACGGCGCGGGAGGCGACTGGGGGGCCTCGCGACCGGATGCCGTGTGGGTGGGCGGGTCCACGGACGGGGAGTTCGCCTCGGTCGGCCAGCACCTGCGGGGCCTGTCCAGCACCCTCTCGGCCCGCAAGTCCTGGTTCTTCCTGGCCGACACGATCGTGTGCCTGGGCGCGGGGATCCGGGCCACGGACGGGACCATGGTGGAGAGCGTCGTCGACAACCGCAATCTCGGCGCCTCCGGTACGCACGCGCTGACGGTCGACGGCGCGGTGCAGCCGGCCACACAGGGCTGGTCGGCGGCTTTCCCCTCCCCCGGCTGGGCGCACCTCGCGGGGTTCGGTGGCTATGTCATGTCAGGGGGAGGCACCTTCAAAGCCTTGCGGGAGCAGCGCAGCGGACGGTGGAGCGATGTCAACCGGGGCGGTTCCACCCAGGTGCTCAGCCGCCGCTATCTGACGCTCTGGTACGACCACGGCACCGATCCCACGGCGGGGTCGTATGTCCATCAGATGCTCCCGGGCGCCACCGCGGCCCGGACCGCGGCGCGGGCCGCCGCTCCGGGCTGGCTGACCGTCCTGGCCAACTCGGAGGTGGCCCAGGGGGTGCGGGTCCCGTCCCTGGGGTTCACGGGGGTCAACCTCTGGCAGGGCGGGACGGCCGGAGCCGTGGAGGCGGGCGGGCCGTGTTCGGTGACCATCCGGGAGAGGCCGGACGGGACGGCCACGGTCCGCGTCTCCGATCCGTCCCGGACGCAGACCGCGCTGACCGTGGTGTGGCACCGGCCCGTCGCTGAGGTCGTCTCCCGGTCCTCCGGGGTCGTGTCGGCCGTGCCCGGCGCCGTGCTGCGGCTGGGCTTCGCCGACCTCACCGCGGCGGCGGGAGCCGGTCAGGAGGTGGTGGTGCGGCTGGGCTGACCGATGTCCGGCCGGGTGCCCGCGAGGGCTCGCGGGCACCCGGCCCGCCCGGCCCGCCCGGTTCGAACGGATCCGAACGGGTGACATACCGTGCCCTCCATGGATGAACAGCACAGGGCCGGTGACGGCGAAGGAGCGGGCAGGCGGCGATTCCTCGCGATCGCGACGGGTGCGGCCACGGTGGCCGGGCTCGGCGCCGTGGCCGGCTGCGCGGACACGGCGGGCTCCGCCGACGGAGCGGGCGCGGGTGACGCGCGGGGCGGTGGCCCGAAGCCGTCCGGTTCCGCCGGGGACGGCGGTCCGGCCGGGCCGCACGCCTTCGACGTGAAGGCCGAGAACGCGCGGCCCGGCAACGCCGACTGGGCCGTGACCAAGGCGGGACCCGCGCGCGCGATCGAGGGTTTCGCCGACCGGGTGAGCGTCCTGCCCGGCGAGTCCTTCGGGCTGTACGTCTCCACCACCGCGCCCCGGTTCACCGTCTCCGCCTACCGGATGGGCTGGTACGGCGGAGCGCGGGCCCGCCTGGTGTGGCGGTCGCAGGCGATCACCGGTGCCCGGCAGCCCGAGGCCTCGGTGGAGCAGGGCACCCGGATGGTGCGGGCCCGGTGGGCGCGTACCACCACCGTCGAGACGAAGGACTGGCCCGAGGGCAGCTATCTGCTGCGCCTGGACGCGCAGGGCGGCGAGGGGCAGCGCTTCGTCCCGGTCACCGTGCGGTCCGCGGCGACCAAGGGACGTACCGTCGTCGTCAACGCGGTGGCGACCTGGCAGGCGTACAACAAGTGGGGCGGTTACAGCAGTTACGACGGCCCGAGCGGCGGTTTCGCCTCGCGCTCCCTGTCGGTGACCTTCGACCGGCCGTACGAGTACGACGACGGCGCGGGGCTGTTCCTGGTCTACGAGGCCCCGCTGATCGCGCTGGCCGAGCGGCTCGGCATACCGCTCGCCTACACCACGACCACGGACGTGGCTCGTGAGAAGCGGCTGCTGGAGGGGGCTTCGGCCGTCCTCTCGCTCGGGCACGACGAGTACTGGTCGCCCGAGCAGCGCGCGCACATCACGGCCGCCCGGGACGCGGGGAGCAACATCGCGATACTCGGGGCGAACTGCTGCTACCGCCGCATCCGCCTGGAGGCGAGCGACCTGGGCCCGGACCGTACGGTCGTCTGCTACAAGACGTCCTACGAGCAGGACCCGGGCTTCAAGCGCGGCCACCCGGCGACCGTGGACTTCCGCACCGCCCCCGGGGCGGACCCGGAGAGCTCGCTGCTGGGCGTGATCTACGACGGCTATCCGGTGGACGCCCCGTACGTGGTGACCAACCCCGGGCACTGGCTCTTCGAGGGCACGGGGGTGCGGACGACCGATCGCTTTCCGCACCTGGTGGGAGTGGAGTACGACAAGGTCAGCACCGGTTTCCCCACCCCACGGCCGATCGAGATACTGGCCCACTCCCCCGTGGTGTGCGAGGGGCGGCCCAGCCACCAGGACACCGCCTACTACACCGCGCCGGGTGGCGCGGGGGTGTTCGCCACCGGCACGATGCGCTGGGTCGAGGCCCTGGACGCGACGGGTGACGGGCACAGCGGCGCCAACCACGGACTGGACGCGCGGGCGGGCGCGCTGACGACCCGGGTGACGGAGAACCTGCTGCGCGTCTTCGCCGCGGGCCCGGCCGGACGGACGCACCCGGCGCAGGACAACGTCAAGGCGGTGTACGGCGGTTCGTGACGACTACGGGTGGACCGGGGTGGACCCGGACGGAATCGGCCCTTAAGATCGCCTGCACGTCATCGCGTGCCGGTCACCGTCCGGGTGAGGCATGGAGGTGGCCGTGAGGTGCCTTGCGGAGGCATTCACCATGTCAGTCCAGTTGAACCACACGATCATTTTTTCCCGGAACAGCCGGGAGTCGGCCGAATTTCTGGCCCACATCCTCGGGCTCGAAGTAGGCACCGAATGGGGCCCGTTCATCCCCGTCGACACCGCCAACGGCGTCCAGTTGGACTTCGCCACCGTACCGACGGAGAGCATCACCGCACAGCACTACGCCTTCCTCATCTCCGAGGCGGAGTTCGACGCGTCTTTCGCCCGGATCCGGGCGGCGGGGGTCACCTACTTCGCGGACCCGCAGCAGAAGCAGCCCGGCGAGATCAACCACAACGACGGGGGCCGGGGCCTGTACTTCCTGGACCCGTCCGGGCACGGGATGGAGATCATCACCCGGCCCTACGGCAGTGGCGCCACGCCGCGATAGACCGCCCGCTCAGGGCAGGTAGACGAGGTGCGGTGCCCCTGTGGTGGGGTGGGCGCCGATCCGCGCGCGTACGCCGTACACCTCGGCCAGCAGTTCCTCCGTCAGGACCGCCCCCGGCGGTCCTGACGCCACCACCCGCCCGGCGTCCAGGACGTACAGCCGGTCGCAGAAGGAGGCGGCGAGGTTGAGGTCGTGCAGCACCAGCAGGGCAGTGGCGGTCAGGTCCTGGACCAGGCCCAGGACGTCCAGTTGGTGCCGGATGTCCAGGTGATTGGTCGGCTCGTCGAGGGCCAGCAGGCCGGGATCCTGGACGAGCGCGCGGGCCACGAGGGCACGCTGGCGCTCGCCGCCCGACAGTTCGTCGAAGCGGCGGGCGGCCAGCGCTGCCACGCCGACCGTCTCCAGCGCCCCGGCCACCCGCCGGGCGTCACCCGGCCCGTCCTGTTCCCAGAACCGTTTGTGCGGGCTGCGCCCCATGGCCACCACCTCGCGCACGGTCAGCCCGAAGGTGCCGCTCGCGTCCTGCGGCACGACCGCGACCCGCCGGGCCCGCTCCTTGACGCCCAGCGAGGCCGCGTCCACACCGTCCAGCACCACCCGCCCGGCGGTGGGCCGCAGGGTGCCGTAAACGCAGCGCAGCAAGGTGGTCTTGCCGCTGCCGTTCGGGCCGACGACGCCGACCGTCTCACCGGGGCGGGCGGTGAGGTCGACGCCGTGCAGCAAGGTGTTCCCGTCGATCTCGTAACGTACGGCCTCGGCCCGCAGTTCCACGGCGCCCGTCCTCTCCGGGGCGGTCATCCGGTCACTCCTTCGGTGCGGCCGGAACGCCTCAGCATCCACAGGAAGAACGGGCCGCCGACCAGCGCGGTGACCACTCCGACCGGAATCTCCTCGGGCGCGGCGGCGGTACGGGCGACCAGGTCCGCCAGCGTCAGGAACACGGCCCCGCCCAGCGCGGCCACGGGCAGCAGCGCCCGGTGTCCGGCGCCGACGACCATCCGGGCGGCGTGGGGAACCATCAGCCCGACGAAACCGATCGCACCGCTGTAGGCCACCAGCACCCCGATGACAAGCGATGCCAGCACGAAGCCCGCGGCCCGGAAGCGGCCGGTGTCGAGCCCGAGCGTGTGCGCGTCCTCCTCCCCCGCGAGCAGCAGGTCCAGCGGGCGTGCGAGGCCGAGCAGCAGCCCGGTCCCGACGGCCAGGACGGCGGCGGGCAGGGCCAGTTCGTCCCAGCGGGCCCCGCCGAGCCCGCCGAGCGTCCAGAAGAGGATGGAGCGGACCTGCTCGGCCCGCGCGGACAGGACCAGCACCAGGCTGGTCAGCGCGGACAGGACGTACTGGACCGCGACCCCGGCGAGGATCAGCCGCCCGGTGGTCATGGTGCCGCCGCGCCGGGCCAGGGCGTACACCGTCACCAGGGCGCCCAGCGATCCGGCGAAGGCGGCCAGGGGCAGGGTGACGCTCGTCGCGACGCCCGCGCCGACACCGAGCACGGTGACGGCCACGGCGCCCGCCGAGGCCCCGGAGGACGCGCCGAGCAGGAACGGATCGGCCAGTTGGTTGCGTACGAGGGCTTGCAGCACCGCGCCCGTCACGGCGAGCCCGGCCCCGACGACCGCGGCGAGCAGCACGCGCGGCATCCGCACCTCCCACACGATGGAGGCGAAGGCACCCGGGCGCGGGCCGTCCAGGACGATGTCCAGCACCTGGCCGGGGGCGATCCGCACCGGCCCCAGGGCCAGGCCCGCCACCGCGCCCGCGGCGAGCGCCGCGGTGAGCAGGGTGAGGACGAGCGGGGTCCGGCGGCGGTCCGCCCTCACGCGGCGTCGGGGTGCAGCTGGCGGGCGAGGGACTCGACGGCGTCGGCGACGCGGACCCCGAGGACGGCCGAGGACAGCGGCAGGACGACGAACCGCCGGTCCCTGATCGCGGGAACCCGGGCGAGCGCCGGGTCGTTCAACAGACGCTGCTTCTTGGCTTCGACGCCCGTCCCGCCGTAGTCGTAGATCAGCACGGTCTCCGGCTTGCGTTCGATGACCTTCTCCCAGGACACGTCGCCGAAGGTGTCCTTGAGGTCGGCGAACACGTTCGTCCCGCCCGCCAGCGAGACGATCTCGTTGCCGATGCCGTTGCCGCCCGAGGTGAAGGCCGCGGTCTCGCCGGAGTCGTAGACGAAGACGGCCGGACGGGGCTTGTCCTTGACGCGTGCGGTGACGGCGTCGATGCGGCGCTGCTCGTCCTCGATCAGCCGCGCACCGCGGTCGGGCACTCCGAAGGTGCGGGCGACCTCGGTGATCTCGGTCTTCAACTGGTCGATCCGGACCGGTCCGGGGGTGCAGTACTCCACGCTGAGGCGGGTGTTGATGCCGCTCTTGCGCAGCCCCTCGCGGTCGCGGCCCTGGGACGCGTCGAAGGCGCTGGAGTACCCGCCGTAGACGAAGTCGGGGTTGGCGCCGAGCAGCAGTTCCTTCGACGGGTACTCCTTGGCCAGCACCTTGATCTTGTCGTAGGCCGGCCGGTAGGCGGGCAGGACGGCGTCGTCGATGTAGGCGGTGCCCGCCATCCGGTCCCCGAGGCCGAGGGCGAGCAGTACCTCGGTGGCGTGCTGGTTCATGCTGACGGCGCGCCGGGGCGGGGCCTGGTACGTCGTGGTCACACCGCAGTTGGTCACGGTGTACGGGAATCCCGCGCCCCCGGCGTCGGCCGCCGGCCGGGCGGCGGCGTCCCGGGCGGGCTCGTCCGGGGTGGCGCCGCAGGAGGTCAGCGATAGCAGCAGGGGCAGGGAAGCGAGCGGGGCGAGCGCGCGCAGGGCGGCACGGAAACGCGGCATGGCGAAGCCTCTCCGGGGGATCCTCGTCCCCTGGTCGAAGTGAAGAGGCGGCGCGTCAGTGTCTGACTCCCGGGACCCGCGAGGGGAAACCGGTCACAGTGGCGGGACCGTACCGGTTTCACACCGGTTTCCTGGTTCGCGCCGCCTGGGGTAACCCGGACAAGTGTGCCAGATCGGCCGTGCCGGGCTCGCGGGGCGTGCCCGGCGGGCGTTGTCAGTGGGGGCGCCTACCGTGAACTCCGTTCCCATTCGCGCTCGCTGGCTGCGGCGCTACTCGGGTGCCGCCCGTCGGACCCCCCGGGGACAGCGACCGACGGGCGGATTCCGCGCGTACACGCGAAAACCCAGGGGGAGATGACTCCCACCTGGGTTTTCGACGGACCGTTCGCCGGGCGTCCGGCGGACTCTCTTGCAGGGGCGGCAGGACTCGAACCTACGACATTTGGTTTTGGAGACCAACGCTCTACCAACTGAGCTACGCCCCTCCGCTGTCACCAGTCTGGCATGCGGCGGACGGATGATCCAATCACTTCCAGCATGTGGTCACCCGATGAGATCAGCTGCCGCGTGCGCACCGCGTTCCCACAACCAGTCCGTCACCTCGCGGGCGCCGCCGGTGTCCTGGGAGCGCGCGATGTCCAGCGGGGTCATGCCGTCGTAGCCGATCCAGTCGAGGTCGGCGCCCCGGGCGAGCAGGTAGCGGGCCGTCTCCGGGCGACCGCCGTGGCAGGCGCCCCAGAAGGCGCTCGTGATCTCGTCCGGGCCGGGCGGGCGGGGCGCCGTGAGGAACTCCTCGACCCGGTCGAGGAGTCCGAGGGCGGCCGCGTCCTGGAAGTCGGCGCGGGCGCCGTGTTCCAGGAGGCGCCGGGCGGCCCGCCACTGACCGAAGGCGCGCGCGTCGGCGAGCGGGGTGCCGCCGCCGATGACCCCGCCCGTGGCATCCACCGCGGCACCGCAGGCGACGAGGGCGTCGACGGCGGCGACGTCGTCGTTACTGGCGGCCCAGTGCAGCGGGGTCTCCTCGTGCGCCCCGACGAACCGGGCCGCCGGTCGGCGCCCGCCTCGACGAGCAGCCGGATGACGTCGGGGCCGGCCGGGTGGTGGCCCGGCCAGTCCGTGGCGATGTGCAGCAGGCTCCGCCCGCCCGCGGCCCCGCCGGCCTTGACGATGGTTTCGCGGGCCAGAGCGGGATGCGCGGCCAGGAGTTCCCGCAGCCGCGGCAGGTCCCCGGAGCGGATGGCGGCCGTGACGGCCACCGCGATCGGGTCCTCGGAATCCATCGGGCCTGCCTTCCGCCGCGCGCCGCCGCCGTGCCGGGACCAGGCTAGCGAGTCGCCCGCCGGTCACACGAGCAGAGAACGGCCCGCCCGGGGCCCCGGTTCCGTCCACCCGGGCCGGACCGCGGCCAGGACCGGCGGACCGACGGACCGACGGGCGCACGGACCAGCGGGCGCACAGACCAGCCGGCGCACGGACAGACGTACCAGCCGGTCAGGCCGGTCAGGCCGGTCAGGGCACGAGGACGATGCGCCCGCGCAGGCCGCGTGCGGCCAGGGACTCGTGGGCCGCGGCGGCTTCCGCGAACGGCATCGTCCGGGCCACCCGCAGGGTGAGACCGCCGACGTCCGCGAGCGCGGTCAGCTCGGCGAGCCGCGCCGCGTCGCTGTGCACCCGGATCTGCGAGACCCGGATCCCGCGCTCCGCTCCCGGACCCGCGCCGAGAACGCTGACGAACGCACCGCCGTCCCGCACCGCACCGATCACCGACCCGCCCAGGGCGGCCGCGTCGATCAGCCCGTCGACTCCGCCGGGAACGGCCGCGCGGATCGCGGCAGTGGGGTTCTCGGAGCGCGCGACGAAGACGTCGGCCCCGAACTCGCGCACCAGCTCCTCGTCCTGCGGCGCGGCGACGGCGACGGCCCGCAGACCGCGCGCGACCGCCAGTTCCACGAGGTAGCCGCCCACGGCGCCCGCCGCACCGGTGATCGCCACCGTGGCGCCGTCGGCCGCGCCGAGCAGGTCCAGGGCCTGCCAGGCGGTGAGTCCGTTCAGCGGGAGGGTCGCCGCCTCGACCGGACGTGCGCGGCGGGGCGCGGCGGCGACCGCCGTGGCGGGCAGGACGACGTACTCGGCGTGCGTGCCCGCCTGGGTGTCCGGCCAGTCCGACAGGCCGATCACGGCGTCGCCGACCGCGAAGCCACTGACACCGGCGCCCAGGGCGTCGATGGTGCCCGCGACATCGAGACCGGGAATGTAGTAGTCCCGTACTGGGACGCGCGAGGCCAGGGCGCCGGACCGGATCAAGGCGTCGGCGGGGTTCAACGCGGCCGCCGCGACCCGGATGCGGATCTGACCGTCCCCCGGCTCGGGGACCGGCACTTCGGCGACGCGGAGCACCTCGGGGCCACCGTATTCGGACACGATGACAGCACGCATCTTGACGTCTTCTCTCTGAAGGTGGCCTGACCGGGCCGGTCCCGGAAGGCTGTCCCTGGAACCTGTCCGACCGGCTTCTCATTCCGTCGGAGCGGCATGAGAACCCGTCATCTCGGCACCGCGACGCCGGACCGGCTCATTCCGGGCCGGGGCCCCGCCCCCGCCCCCGCCGGTGGCGGGGCGGCGCCCGGAGGGGGATGGTGGGAGGAGCCCCGCGCGTGCGGGGGGCGTCCTGTGTGCCCCGGGAGGTGGAGGCATGCGTCGTCTCTGGGCTCCGCTGGCCACGCTCGTTCTCGTCGTACCCGCCGTCCTCGGCGCGGGAAGCGGCACCGCAGACCACACCGCAGACCGCACCGGAGGTGGCACCGCGGCCGGAACGCCCACCGCGCCGGCCGCGCCGGCCGAGCGGCGGTACGTCGCCGGGCCCACCGGAGAGACCATCTCCCTGCGCGGCGACCTGCCCGGCGAACTGCTCGACGTCACCCTCCTCGCCGTGGCCGATCCGGCGGCCCCGCGCGACGCCGCCGCCACGCCGGCCCCGGACGGGCGGCTGGTCGCGGTCGAGTTCCGCCTGGAGAACACCGGTACGGCCGCCTACGCCGACGCCCCGCGCAGCGGCTCGTACCTCCTGGACACCGGCGGGGAGCGGTACTCCGGCGTGGCCGTGGCGACGACGGCCGGGGCGGGCTTCCCGGACGGGCGCTCGCTGGCGCCCGGCGCTTCCTCCACCGGCTGGGTCACCTTCCAGCTGCCGGAGGACGCCCGTCCCACGGCCGTGCAGTTCGCGCTGAACAGCGGGTCGGCCGACGACATCGGCCAGTGGAACCTCTCCTGAACGGACCCTGCGGCCGGAGCCCCTGCCTGCCCGCCGCCCTCCCGCCGCCCCCTTGACCCCGCTGGTCCAGACCAATACCTTCCGGATGCACAGCACGCGCACAGCACGGCTCAGGAGCACCACTCCCCGCATCCGCAAAGGAAGCCCATGCGCCGCAGCACGCTCGGCAGGCTGGCCGTCGCCGCCTGTTCCTTCTCCCTGCTGGCGGCCTTCGCGCCCGCCGTCGGCGCCGCCACCGCCCGTTCCGACGGCGACCTCGGCCCCGGACGCGCGTACCACCGCGTCGGCTACTTCACCCAATGGGGCGTCTACGGCCGCGACTTCCAGGTCAAGAACCTCGAAACCAGCGGCGCCGCCGCCAAGCTCACCCACATCAACTACGCCTTCGGCAACATCGGCGCGGACGGCAAGTGCTTCACCGGCAACGTCCCCGGCGAAGCCGACGCCTGGGCCGACTACGCCCGGCCGCTCGACGCCGCGGGCTCCGTCGACGGGGTGGCCGACACCTGGGACCAGCCGCTCGCCGGAAACTTCAACCAGCTGCGCGAACTGAAGGCCGAACACCCCGGCCTCAAGGCACAGATATCGCTGGGTGGTTGGAGCTGGTCCACGCACTTCTCGGACGCGGCCCGCACCCCCGCCTCGCGCAAGGCCCTCGTCCAGTCCTGCATCGACCTCTACATCAAGGGCAATCTGCCGCAGGACGGGACCCGCGGCGGCGCCGGTTCGGCCGCGGGTCTCTTCGACGGCATCGACCTCGACTGGGAGTGGCCCGGTTCCCCCGGGGACACCGACACCACCTACCGGCCGGAGGACAAGCGCAACTTCACGGCCCTGGTGCAGGAGTTCCGCAGCCAGCTGGACGCCTACGGCCGGACCCAGAAGAAGAAGTACCAGCTGACGGCCTTCGTCCCGACCGCCCCCGCCAAGATCGACGCGGGCTTCGACGTCCGCAGGATCATGCGGGACCTGGACTTCGTCACGCTCCAGGGCTACGACTTCCACGTCTCCGGCGAGAAGACCACCGCCCAGCAGTCGGCCCTGTACGCGCGGGACGACTTCAGCGTCGACGGGACGGTGGACGCCTGGCTGCGGCGCGGGGCGCCGGCGGGCAAGCTCGTGATGGGCATGCCGTTCTACGGTCAGGGGTGGACCGGGGTCACGGGCGGCGGGACCGGCATGGGCCGCCCCGCGACGGGCCCGGCCCCCGCGACCTGGTCCCCGGGTTACGAGGACTACAAGGCGCTGAAGAAGCTCGCCGATTCGGGGGCGTACACGCTCCACCGGGACCGGCGGGCGGGCAGTGCCTGGCTGTTCGACGGGACGACCCTGTGGACGTACGACGACCCGCAGGTGCTGCGCGGGAAGACGGCGTACATCCGCGAACACGGCCTGGGCGGGGCGATGTTCTGGTCGCTGGACGGGGACACCGCGGACGGCGAGCTGATGACGGCCGTGGACCAGGGTCTGCGCGGCCACTGACCCCGGGCGCCCCCGCGCCGTCCCGCGCTCGCGCCGGCGCGGGGGCCACCCGGGCCACGCACCTTCCACGCGGGGAGAATCGGCCCATGGAAGATGCGCTCATGGACAACACGACGGTACGCGCGGTCAACCGGCTCACCGAACGCTGGGCCGCGGTGGTGCGCCCCGAGGCGCGGGGCACGGTGTTCACCGCCGCCGGGGTCTGGCCGCTGCTGGCCCTGCTCGCGGACGGCGCGGACGGACCCGCCCGCGAGGAGCTGGCGCAGGCCCTCGGCATACCCGCCGGGGACGCGGCCGTGACGGCTCGCGAAATGCTGGAGGCGCTCGGCCCGATCCGCGGCCTCGAAGCGGCGGTCGGCCTGTGGACCCGGGCCGGGCTGCCCCTGGAGGAGGGGTGGCTCTCCCGGCTGCCGCAGGGCGCTCGCGGGGTGCTCACGGGAGATCCGGGCACCGATGGTCCGGTGCTCGACGGGTGGGCGTCGGAGCACACCGCCGGGCTGATCGAGCGGATGCCGGCGACCGTCACGCCCGAGGTGCTGCTGGTCCTCGCCTCCGCGCTCGCCCTGCGGGTGACCTGGGCCCGGCCGTTCGAGCCGTTGCCGATGACCGTGGGCGAAGGCCCGTGGTCCGGGCGGACGTTGCTCGGCCTGTACCGGCACACCTCCCTGCTGGACCAGGTCGGGGTGGCGCAGTCGGCCGCCGGCGCCGTCACGCTGCTGGAGGTGGAGGGCACCGACGCCATCGACGTCCACCTGGTGCTCGGCGGTCCCGCCGCGACGCCCGGCGAGGTGCTGGGCGCGGGGATCGCGGCGGTCACCGGGGCCGTGGCCGCCGTGGCCGGCAGCGCGCTGCCCGAGGGAAGTCCCGGGCCCGGCCTGGACGTGCGTACCGTGGCGGCCACGCGCCCGGAGCCGTCCCTGACGGTGAAGACGATGGCCTTCGACGTGAGCGCCGAGCACGATCTCCTCGACCACCCGCACCTGTTCGGGCTGGACACCGCGTCCGACGCCGCCTTCGGGCACTTCCCCGGGATCAGCGCCTCCCCCCTGGCCGTCGGCTCGGCGCGGCAGTCCGCGCTGGCCCGGTTCCACGCGAAGGGGTTCGAGGCCGCCGCCGTCACCGCGGTCGCCATGGCGGCGGGCAGTGGGCCGCCCGCGACTCCGTACCGCGTGCGCCACGCCGAGGTCTCGTTCCTGCGGCCCTTCGGCTTCCTCGCCGTGCACCGCCCCTCCCGTCTCGTGCTCGCGGCGGGCTGGGTGAACGAGCCCCTCGCCTACGAGAGGCCCGAGCCCTCCTGGTGAGCGCCCCCCGGGCGCGGGGCCCCTCCAGTGGAGGCCCTTCGAACAAAGGGCTCTTCAGACGGAGGGCCCCGCGCTCCGGGAGGCGCCGCCGCCGCGGTGTGCGGCGGCCAGCGCCGCCGTCTCGGTGAAGGCCGGAACGCGGCCGGTGCCGCCCCGGCCGGACACCGAGAGGGACGCGGCCGCCGCGCCGTACGCGACGGCGGCCGCGAGGGTGTCCCCCAGGGCGAGCCGGGCGGTGGTGGTGCCGGTGAAGCAGTCCCCCGCGCCGGTCGCGTCGACCGGCCTCGGGTTGACGGGGACGGAGTGGTACGCGGCCCCCGTACCGTCGTGCAGCAGCAGCCGGTCCGCACCCGCGGTGACGGCCACCGCGCGGGCTCCCAGGGCGCGGTAGCGGTCGGCGGCGAGGAGCGGGTCGTCGGTGTCGACCAGGGCCCGCGCGTCGGCCGGGCAGGAGGTCTTGAGCAGCCCGGTCAGCGGGGCGATCCGGGCCAGCAGCTCCCGCGCCTCCCGCCGACCGGTCAGCCGGGAGCGGAAGTTGGGATCGTAGGAGACGTGCCCGCCCGCGCCGTGCACCGCCGCCGCGGCGGCCAGGACCGCGTCGCGGCTGCCGGGTGAGAGGGCGCCGGTGATCCCGCTGGTGATCAGGGACTTCGCACCGGTGAGCAGGGCGCGCCAGGAGTCGACGTGCCCCTCGGAGAGGGTGGATCCGGCGCTGTGGGTGCGCCAGTACACGAACTCCCGGTCGCCTTCGGTGTCGGCGGACAGCAGGTAGGCGCCGTTCGGCCGGGGCGCGCGCCGCACGTGGGCGGTGTCGATGCCGAGGGCCGCCGCCCGCTCCAGGAGGGGCACGCTCAGCTCGTCCTCACCGACGACGGCGAGCAGCGCCGTACGGGCTCCGGCGGCGACGGCGGCCGCCGCGGCGTTCAGGGCGTCGCCGGAGTAGGAGATACGGGCGCGCGTGCCGTCGGCCGCACCGCGCAGGGCGGTGTCCGCGTGGATCTCGACGAGGACCTCCCCGAGGACGAGGACGTCGTACCCGGCGCTCCCTGCGGGGGCCGCGGCGCCCGCGCCGGTGCCCGCGCCCGCGCCCGTGCCCGTGCCCGCGGCCATCTCAGCGCTCGCCTTCGCAGTCGGCGCACGGCACGGCCAGGTCGGCGAAGACGGCCGCCAGCTCCGCCGGGTCGTCCGGGAGCCCGCTCCCGATGCCGACGGCGGTCGCACCCGCGGCGAGCCACTCGCGCACCTCGGCGGGGGCGATGCCCCCGGTGGGGACGATCACCGCGTCCGGGAGGACCGCCGTGAGGGAGCGGAGGAAGCGCGTGCCGCCGACGTGGGCGGGGAAGACCTTGGCGGCGCCCGCGCGGCGGACGGCCGAGGCGATCTCCGCCGGGGTGAACCCTCCCTCGACGAAGGCGGCGCCGTGCCGGTCGGCGACCGCGCGGACCTCGGGGGCGGGATAGGGGGAGACGAGGAAGGCGGCGCCCGCCGCGAGGGCCGCCTCGGCCTGCCCGGCGGTGGTCACGGTGCCGACCCCGATCAGGGCGCGGCGGCCGCGGGCGTCGGCCAGCGGCGCGGTGCGGGCGACGGCCTCGGCCCAGCCCGGGGTGGTGGTGGTCAGTTCCACGACGCGGCAGCCCGCCGCGAGCAGGGCCCCGGTCCGCCGGACGGCTTCGTCCGCGCCGGCGTCGCGCAGCACCGGCAGCAGGCGCTGGGCGGCCATCGCCGCGTACGGATGGCAGGACGAGGGGGGCACGGGGGGCAGGGGGCGCACGGGATACAAAGGACCCTCCCATTTGTTCCACGTAGTGGAACGAGGTATCGTGTACCGGAACTTCCTGTCGCGGACTGTACACATTCCTGGAGATCGCTTGTCAACGTCGGCCCAAGGAACAGACGGACCGGCCCGCGGCGGCGTCGGCGGGCGCACCTCCGCCGCGGGCACGGCCCTGGAGAAGTCGATGCGCGTCCTGGAGGCCGTGGCGACCCCGGGCGGCCCGCACCGGCTCACCGACGTGATGGCGGCGGCCGCGGTCCCGAAGTCGAGCACGCACCGGATCCTGGCCTCGCTGATCGAGCAGGGCTTCGTCCGCGGGGAGGGCGACGGGCGCTACGGCGTGGGCCCGCGGCTGCGCGGCCTCGCCTCGATCGTCAGCGGCGGCGAACCGCCGAGCATCGGCCGCACCCTGGCCGAACTCCAGCGGGCCACCGGCGGCCACGCCGTCCACCTCGCCCTGCACAGCGGGGAGACGATCACCTACATCCGGAAGCTGGAGAGCGACCGTCCGTTCCGGACGGCCTCCCGCGTCGGCATGCGGATGCCGCTGCACACCACGGCCATCGGGAAGAGCATCCTGGCGGGGCTGCCCGCCGAGGAGGTGCGGGAGCTGATCGCGGCCACCGGTCTGCCGCGCCGCACCCCGCGCACCCTGACGACCCCCGAGGCGCTCGCGGCGGAGCTGGACGTGGTCCGCGCCCGGGGGTTCGCCCTGGACGACGAGGAGAACGAGCCCACCATCCGCTGCGTCGGGGCCGCGGTCCTGGACCCGGCGGGCCGCCCGGTCGGCGGGGTCAGCGTCACCACCGTGACCTTCCTCGTCACGCGCGAGGAGATCGAGGCGTACGCCCCGGCGCTGCGCGCCGCGACACTGGCCCTGGCCCCCCTGCTGTGAGCCGCCACCGGAGGACCGTTCGGGGGGGCCGGTGCGCCCCCCGCCCCCTTGTGCGAGAGAGTGCTCACGGATAAGTGTTCCGATAAGTGTTATCGGGGCCCCGCTCGGCGGTCTCCCAGGTATTGGGCACCATCGACCGCCGGTACGGACAGGGATCAACACATGAGTACTCAGCACACCGCAGAGCTGGTGTCGGCCGCCCGCGCGGGCGACGCCCGGGCGCAGGACGAGCTCGTCGGCGCGCACCTGCCGCTCGTCTACAACATCGTCGGGCGGGCGCTGAACGGCAGCGTGGACGTGGACGACGTGGTCCAGGACACCATGCTCCGCGCCCTCGACGGGCTGGACGGGCTGCGCTCCGACGACAGCTTCCGGTCGTGGCTGGTGGCCATCGCGATGAACCGGGTCCGGGCGCACTGGCAGGCCCGCAGCACCGGCCCCGACGCGAGCGGCCTGGAGGCGGCGCGGGAACTCGCCGACCCCGGCGCCGACTTCGTGGACCTGACCGTCGTCCAGCTGAACCTCACCGGCCAGCGGCGCGAGACGGCCCGGGCCACGCGCTGGCTGGAGCCGGACGACCGGGCGCTGCTGTCGCTGTGGTGGCTGGAGTGCGCCGGGGAGCTGACCCGGGCGGAGGTCGCGGCGGCGCTGGAGCTGTCCCCGCAGCACACCGCGGTGCGCGTGCAGCGGATGAAGGCGCAGCTGGAGTCGGCGCGGGTGGTCGAGCGGGCGCTGGACGCCCAGCCGCCCTGCGACGCGCTGCGGTCCGTGGCGGCCGGCTGGGACGGGCTGCCGTCGGCGCTGTGGCGCAAGCGAATAGCCCGGCACGCGCGCGAGTGCCTGCGCTGCGCCGGGCTGTGGAACGGTCTGGTCCCGGCCGAGGGGCTGCTGGCCGGGCTGGCCCTGGTCCCCGTCTCGGCAGCGGTCCTGGCCGCGGTCCACGAGGCGAGCGCGGCGCCGGCCGCCTTCGCGTACGACGCCCCCGCGCCCGGCGCCGGCAAGGCCCCCGGGGCCCACGCGGCCGGTGCCCACGCGGCCGGTGCCCGCGGTGACGCGGGCCGGGGTGCCTCGCGCAAGCGCCGGCGCACGCGCCGCAGGGTCATCGCGGGCGGCGTGGTCGTCGCGTGCATGGCCGGTGGCGGGGCGCTCTACCTCGGGATGCCGGGGTCGGGCGAGACCACGAGCACCGCCGCGGCTCCCGGAACGCCGCTGGCCGCGCTCTCCACGGCCGGGGCGGCCACCCCGTCCGCCTCCGGCTCGCCGTCGCCCTCCGCGTCGGCGTCCGCGTCGCCCTCGCCGTCGGCCTCCGCGTCGCCTTCCGCCTCCCCCTCGCCCTCCGCGTCGAAGTCCGCGAGCGCGGACGACGAGAGCGCGAAGCCCGCTCCGCGTTCCTCCGCTCCGCGTCCGGCGGCCGCCGCGCCCCAGGGGACCGTGGCCCAGGTGATCGCGCTGGTCAACAACGAGCGTTCGGCGGCCGGGTGCGGACCGCTCAAGGACAACTCCCAGCTGCGCGCCGCCGCCCAGAACCACTCCGACGACATGGCCGACCGGAACTTCTTCGCGCACACCAACCCGGACGGCGCCGACCCGGGGCAGCGGATCACCGCCGCCGGGTACAGCTGGTCGACGTACGGCGAGAACATCGCGATGGGCCAGCAGACGCCCGCCTCCGTCATGGACTCCTGGATGAAGAGCCCGGGGCACCGCGCGAACATCCTCAACTGCTCGTTCAAGGAGATCGGGGTGGGCGTGCGCCAGGGGGCGGGCGGACCGTGGTGGACCCAGGACTTCGGCGCCCGGTGACCCGTACGGCGTAGGACGGGAGCAGGACAGGCGCAGTACGGGCGCAGTACGGGCGCAGGACAGGAGCAGGACGCCGCTCGAAGACCGCTCGATGACACCCCCCGCGCGGGCACTGAATGCTTCAATCTCGGGGCAGGATAGTGACTGGAGCCAAATGGGCTGATCAGACGGGGCGAGTGGAGTAGAGCGGATGGCACGGAAGGTCCTGCGCCCGCATCAGCGCGAGGCCGTCGACGCCGTCGTGCGGGCGTTGGAGCTGCCCGCGGACGGGCCGGTGCCCGAGGCCGGGCTGCGCACCCAGGTCATCATGGCCACCGGTTCCGGGAAATCCCTCGTGGCCGTCCGCTCCGCCGAGGCGCTGGCGGCCGACCGGGTGCTGGTCCTGGTGCCCTCGCTCGACCTGCTGGTGCAGACCGTCGCGGCCTGGCGGGAGGGCGGTCGCACCGGGCGCTTCCTCGCGGTGTGTTCGCTGCGCGGGGCGGAGGCGGGCGTGCCCAGCACCACCGATCCGCGGCGGATCGCCGAATGGTGCCGGCCGGTGCGGCGCGTCACGGTCTTCGCCACCTACGCCTCCCTGGGGCTCGGCATCCTCGAACGGGCACATCTCGCCGGACTGCCGGCCTGGGACCTGATCGTGGTCGACGAGGCCCACCGTACGTCCGGACGGATCGGCAAACCGTGGGCCGTGGTGCACGACAACACCCGGATCCCGGCCGTCCGCAGGCTGTACATGACCGCGACGCCCCGGATCTGGCAGGACCCCGAGAGCGAGGGGGAGAGCGGGGAGGACGAGGGCACCGAGGGCGCGGCCGGGCCCCGGCGCGCCCGCGGCCGGGGGCCCGGCGGGGCGCTGGTCGCCTCGATGGAGGACGACCCGGACGGGCCGTTCGGCGCGCGCTGCCACACCCTGACCCTGTCCGAGGCCATCGACCGGGGCATCTGCGCCCCGTACCGGGTGGTGTGCGTCGACGTCAGCGATCCGCAGTTCCAGGCGGCGGTGCTGCTCGGGCCGCAGGGGCGCTCGGACGCGGTGCGCGGGGCCCGGCTGGCCGCGCTGCAGACCGCGCTGGTGAAGGCGGCCGCCGACCAGGGCTTCCGGCGGACCCTGGTCTTCCACCACCTGACCAAGGAGGCCGAGGCGTTCGCTGCGGGTCTGCCCGCGGTGGCGGCGCGGCTGCGGATGGCGAGCCGGGCCCCGCGCCCGGTGTACCCGCGGACCGTCTGGGCGGACTGGCTGGGCGGGCAGCACCCGGCGGCGCACCGGCGGCGGGTGCTCGACGCCTTCGCGGCGGACCGGATCGCGGAGAAGGCCTTCCTCGGCAGCGTCCGGGTGCTCGGCGAAGGGGTCGACACCAAGGAGTGCGACTCCGTGTACTGGGCGGACGTGCGCGACTCGATGCCGGACCTCGTGCAGGCGGTGGGGCGGGCGCTGCGGATCCGGCCGGGCGAGGGGAAGGTCGCCTCGCTGGTGGTGCCGGTGCTGCTGGGGCCGGACGAGACGCCGGAGACGATGCTGACCTCGCGGGCCTACGGGAGCCTGGCGCGGCTGCTGGAGGCGCTACGGGCCCACGACAGCAGGCTCGTGGAGGCGCTGGCCCAGCCGCAGCGGCCGAGCAGGGCGCCCGGCCCGGCGGGGACGGCCGCGGCGGGCGGGGCGGCGGGGGGCGGGGCCGCGGGGCTGCTGAGCTTCTCCACTCCCCGCGATCCGGCGCTGCTGGCCGCCTTCATCCGGCTGCGGGTGCTGCATCCCGAGCACGAGCACTGGCGGCGCGGGATCGCGGCCGCCGGGATCTACGCGGCTTCGACGGGCGACCTGAAGGTGCCGTTCGGGTTCAGGGCGCCGGCGGCCGGGGGCGAGTGGCCGCCGGGGCTCGCCCGCTTCCCGCTCGGGCAGTGGATCTCGGACGCGCGGCGCGCGTACCGCCGGGGCGCCCTGGGCAGGCAGCGGACCGCGGAGCTGGACGCGCTCGGGATGGTGTGGAGCGCCTTCGACGTGGCTTTCGAGGAGGGGCTGGCCGCGGCCCGCGCGTGGGCCGCGGCGCACGGCCATCTCCTGCCGCCGGTGGACGCCACCTGGGAGGGCTCCCCGGTCGGGGTCTGGGTCAAGAACCAGCGTGCCGCGGCCCGTCGCGAGGGGCCGGGCGCGCTGTCCGAGGAGCGCCGGGAGGCGCTGGAGGACATCGACCCGGGCTGGTGCCCTGACTGGGACATCTCCTGGCAGCGGGCCTACCGGCTGACCCGGATGCGGCTGGAGGCGGGCGGCTCGCTGCCGATGGCGCCCGGGGAGGCGCGGGTGCAGGGCGAGGACCTCGGGCTGTGGGTGCGGACCCAGCGCCTCGGCTGGGACCGGCTGACCGGGGCGCAGCGGTGGCTGCTGGAGCACACCCTGGGGACGGGCCCGGCCGATGAGTCCGAACGCCCCCGGCCGCGGCGGCCGCACGGCGACGCGTGGGCGGCGAACCTGGCCGCCGCCCGCCGGTTCCGCGAGCGGGAGGGCCACTTGCGGGTACCGCGCACCCATGTCGAGCCACTGGGCGGGGAGGCGGTGCGGCTGGGCTCGTGGATCGCCAACCAACGCTCCCGCGCGTCCTCCCTGACGCCGGAGCGCCGCTCGGCCCTGTCGGAACTGGGCATGCGCTGGGCGTCCTGAGCGGGGCCTGCCCCGGGCGCCCCCGAGTCCGGCCCGCGCCGCGCGCCCCGCGCCCGGTGGTCACCCCCGTGGTGGGGCCGCGACCGGGGCGTCCACCAGGTTCCGGTCGATGGTGAGGGTGACGCCGCCGTGCGTCTCGCGGACGTTGCCCCGGTACTGGTGGATCCGCCGGTGGCCCGGCCACAGGTCGCCGGCCAGTGCGCCGCTGTCCGCCGTGTCCGCCCGCAGGTCCCAGCGGGCGTACCAGACCGCGTCGGGCAGGGGCGAGGCGCCGGCCCGGGCCGCGGCGGCCAGGTCGGCCAGGCCGGAGCCGAGGCTGGAGTAGTACCCCGCCCGGTGCCCGGCCCGGTGGAGTTCCTGGGTCCAGCCGCCGGTGAAGTCGACCACGGCCCGCGCGCACCCCGGGTCCGCCGGCCGGTAGGCCTCCATGTCGAGGTAGACCGGGGCTCCGTCGCCCAGGCCCAGCGCCCGCAGCCCGGCCAGTGCCTCGTCCGCCTCGGCGCGGCCCTCCTCGACCGCCCGCGCCGGATCGATGCGGCGCGGCTTGTGCGCGTACGACGTGCACGGCGCCTGCCGTCCGATGTGGACCGGGATCAGCCGCCAGCCCATCGCCCGCACCCGGCGGACCCAGTCCGCCGTGAGCCGCGGCTGCGCGCAGTGCCGCTGGCTGCCGCTGGTGTAGATGCCCACGGCCCCGTACGGCGAGTGCTCCCACCAGGCCCGCATGGCCTCCACCGAAGGCGCGGCGCAGGCGTCGAATCCCTCGCCCCGGAACACCTCGGCCGCCCGCCGCGGCGGCCCGTGGTCGGGCAGCACCCGCGGGGCGAGCCGCCGGGGCGCGGCGGGCCCGGGGGCCGGCCCGGGGCCCCCGGCCGCCCCGGCCGGGGCCGCTCCCGGACCGGACAGCACGAGGGCGACGGCGAGGGCGGCGAGCGCGGTCACACGGAATCGGGTCACGCCTCCCACGGTCCGCGCGCGGCTCCCGCCTCCCGGGCAGCCCGCGCCGGGCGGCGGCCAAGTTCATCCGTGCGCGGGGTCCGTCAGGGGGAAACGCGCACGCGGGGGGCGTCAGTGGTGGAAGCCCGACTGCGGGGCGGCCGCGACGGGCGGCGGCGCCTTCGTCAGGTGCTCCACGGCCCGGCGCATGTCGGCCACCAGCAGGGCGATCTGATCCCGGGTCACCCCGTGCCGGATCAGGACGCGCTGGACGACGGTCTCGCCCCGGTCGGCGGGCAGCGGGTAGGACGGCACCTGCCAGCCCCGCATCCGCAGCCGGTCGGAGAGGTCGTACAGGGTGAAGTCCGTCGCCCCGGGGTCGGCGAGGGCGTAGCAGACGGCGGGGAGGCCGCCCTGGCCGTCGTACAGCAGGGTGAAGGGGCCCATGTCGGCGATCTGGCGGGCCAGGTAGCCCGCGGTGTCGGCGCAGGCCTGCTGGACCCGCCGGTAG
Organism: Streptomyces sp. NPDC002138; assembly: GCF_040296485.1. Taxonomy (NCBI): domain Bacteria; kingdom Bacillati; phylum Actinomycetota; class Actinomycetes; order Kitasatosporales; family Streptomycetaceae; genus Streptomyces; species Streptomyces sp. NPDC002138. The sequence continues at coordinate 131,094 of NZ_JBEOXE010000008.1, forward strand.
CCGCCGCGGCCCAGGCGCAGGAACAGGTAGTACTGGGCGATGATCTCGCCGCCGGGGCGAGAGAAGTTGAGGGCGAAGGTCGGCATGTTGCCGCCGAGGTAGTCCACGTTGAAGACGAGTTCGTCGGGGAGCAGGTCGGCGGTGCGCCAGACGATCCAGCCGACGCCCAGCGGGGCGAGCCCGTACTTGTGGCCGGAGGTGTTGACCGAGGCCACCCGGGGGAGCCGGAAGTCCCAGACCACGTCGGGATGCAGGAAGGGGGCGACGAACCCGCCACTGGCCGCGTCCACGTGGAGGGGGACGTCCCAGCCGTGCTCGGCCTGGATCCGGTCGAGTTCGGCGGCGATGTCGGCGACCGGCTCGTAGTCGCAGGTGTAGGTGACGCCGAGGATCGCGACGACCCCGATGGTGTTCTCGTCGACGTACGCGGCCAGCTGGTCGGGGCGCAGGCCGGTGGCGCCCGCCTCCAGGGGCACCTGGCGCAGCTCCACGTCGAAGTACCGGGCGAACTTCTCCCAGCAGATCTGCACCGGTCCGCAGACCAGGTTGGGGCGGTCGGCGGGCTTGCCCTCGGCGCGGCGGCGGGCGCGCCAGCGCCACTTGAGGGCGAGGCCGCCCAGCATCGCGGCCTCGCTGGAGCCGGTGGTGGAACAGCCGGTCGCGGCGCCGCCGGGCGGGGCGTTCCAGAGGTCGGCGAGGATGTTGACGCAGCGTGCCTCGATCTCGGCGGTCTGCGGGTACTCGTCCTTGTCGATCATGTTCTTGTCGATGCACTCGTTCATCAGACGGCGGGCGCCGTCGTCCGACCAGGTGGTGCAGAAGGTGGCGAGGTTCTGGGCCGCGTTGCCGTCGAGCAGGAGCTCGTTGTGGAGCAGCGAGTAGACGACCTCGGTGGGCGAGTGCTCCTCCGGCATCCGGTACTTGGGGAGCACCTGGCCGCTGAGCGCGGACGCGAACACGTCCGTGGCGACGTCGTCGGCGTGCTGGTCCCCGGGGCGGGCGGCCGCGGTGCGTACGTCCTTCATCTCATGAAGTGCCATATCGGGACTATAGGCCGCAAGACTCCACTCGACGTCACCCTATGGGTTCCGGTCGAGTACACGGTGTGACGCTTTACATACCCACCCCCCTCCTCCGGAAATATTCCTGTCACATATGCTCCTGGCAGGTGATCTTCCTGTTCGGGCCATTGGAGACGGTTCGGACGGGAAGATCGCCGATCTGGTTTTCTGCACAACATATCCATAGATGTCCGGATCGCGGTCTGCCGGTTGAACGGGCCGCACCGCGGTGATGATCCTTCCTCCCATGAAGCAGATCACCCGCCGCCGGGCCCTCGGGACCACCGCCGGCGCACTCACCGTCCTCGGTCTCGCCGCCACCGCGCACGCGGCCACCCTGCCCGCCACCGCGGCCGTGCCCACCCCCCGCGCGGGCGACACCCTCGACGAGGTGTACCAGGGCCGCCGGATCCGGATAACCGCCGCGCAGGGCGGTGGCCACCACGGCGGCCACCACTCCCCCGGCACCCCGACCGTCCGCATAGACGACGCCGAACTGCACGTGATGCGCAATGCCGACACCAGCTGGATCAGCGTCGTGAACCACTACGAGACCTTCCCCGACCTGCCCTCCCTCGCCCGGGCCGCAGTGCGCGAACTCCAGGGCGCCGCCCTCGTCCCGATGGGCGGCATGTGATGACCGTGCGCAAGAACCAGGCGACCCTGACCCCCGCCGAGAAGCGCGCCTTCACCTCGGCGCTGGTGGAGCTCAAGCGGACCGGCGCCTACGACCGGTTCGTCACCACGCACAACGGTTTCATCATGGCCGACACGGACACCACCGACCGGGTGGGCCACCGCTCCCCCTCCTTCCTGCCCTGGCACCGCCGCTTCCTCGTCGAGTTCGAGACGGCCCTGCAGAGAATCGACCCGTCCGTGGCCCTGCCCTACTGGGACTGGACGGCGGACCGCACTTCCCGCTCCTCGCTGTGGGCCGCCGACTTCCTCGGCGGCACCGGCCGGGCCCGCGACGGCCAGGTCATGGACGGGCCCTTCGCCTACTCCGCCGGGAAGTGGCCGGTCAACGTCCGCGTCGACGGACGCAACTACCTGCGCCGCGCGCTCGGCACCGGCGTCGCCGAGCTGCCGACCAAGGCCGAGGTGGACTCCGTGCTGGCCCTGTCCGTCTACGACGCGGCCCCCTGGAACAGCTCCTCCAACGGCTTCCGCAACAACCTGGAGGGCTGGCGCGGCGTCAACCTGCACAACCGCGTGCACGTGTGGGTGGGCGGCCAGATGGGCACCGGGGTATCGCCCAACGACCCGGTGTTCTGGATGCACCACGCCTACGTCGACAAGCTCTGGGCCGAGTGGCAGGCCAAGCACCCGCAGTCCCCGTACCTGCCCGGCGCGGGCACCGCGGACGTGGTGGACCTGCACGACACCATGCGGCCGTGGAACGACGTGACCCCGGCCGACATGCTGGACCACCGGAAGTTCTACACCTTCGACACCGAGCCGGCCGCGGTCTGATCACCGGAGGCCAGCCAGCGGTAGTGCAGTTCGGGGCGGCCGACCTGGCCGTACCGGGGCGTGCGGGCCGCGCGCCCGGTGTCCACCAGGTGCTCCAGATAGCGCCGGGCGGTGATCCGGGAGGTGCCCGCCGCCTCGGCGGCCCCGGCCGCGGTCAGCCCCTCGGGGGCCGCCCGCAGCAGCGCGGCCAGCCGGTCCAGGGTGGCCGCGCTCAGCCCTTTGGGCAGCTCGGCGGGCCGGGGCGGGCGCAGGGTGGCGAGCGCCCGGTCCACGTCGTCCTGGCCGGCCGCCTCCCCGGCGGCGGCGCGGAAGTCGGCGTACCGCAGCAGCCGTTCGCGCAGCGTGGGGAAGGCGAAGGGCTTCAGGACGTACTGCACGACGCCGAGCGAGACGCTCTCGCGGACCACCGCGAGGTCCCGGGCCGAGGTCACCACGATCACGTCCACGGGGTGTCCCGCGGCGCGCAGGCCGCGGGCGAAGCGCAGTCCGTTCCCGTCGGGCAGGCCGAGGTCGAGCAGCAGCAGGTCGACCGGGGTCCGCTCCAGGGCCCGGGTGGCCTCCGCGAGGGAGTGGACGGCGGCGACGGCGGTGAAGCCGGGGACCCGGCCGACGTAGAGCGCGTGCGCGGCGGCGGCGACCGGGTCGTCCTCGACCACCAGGACCCGCACCGGCGCGGCGTCGCCGGTCATCTCCGCGCTCCCGCGGCGAGCGGCAGGCGTACGGTGAACTCCGCGCCCCCGCCCGGTACTTCGGCGGCGCTCACGCTGCCGCCGTGTCGGTGCGCCGCCTGGCGCACGAGGGCGAGGCCGAGCCCGCGCCCGGCGCCCTTGCCGGACCAGCCGCGCCGGAACACGTCGGCCCCGGCGGGCAGCCCCGGCCCGTTGTCGGCCACCCGCAGCAGCAGCTCGCCACCCTCGGGGCGGACGGTCACCCGAACCCGCCCGCCCGGGGTCCCCGTCAGCGCGTCCACGGCGTTGTCGATGAGGTTGCCCAGCACCGTGACCAGGTCCCGGGCCGGGGGCGCGGCGTCCGCGGCGGCGAGCGGCCCGCTGTCGGGGGTCATCACCAGTTCCACACCGCGTTCGTGCGCCTGGGCCGCCTTGCCCAGCAGCAGGGCGACCAGGACCGGCTCGCCGACGGCGGTGACCACCTCGTCGGTGAGGGCCTGGGCCAGCTCCAGTTCGGCGGTCGCGAAGTCCACCGCCTCCCCGGCGCGCCCGAGTTCGATCAGGGACACCACGGTGTGCAGGCGGTTGGCCGCCTCGTGGGCCTGCGAGCGCAGCGCCTCGGTGAAACCCCGTTCGTGGTCCAGCTCCCCGGTCAGCGACTGGAGTTCGGTGTGATCACGCAGGGTGACGACCGTGCCCCGGCGGCCGCCGCCCGCCACCGGTGAACTGTTGACGACGAGGACCCGGTCGGCGCTCAGGTGCACCTCGTCCACCCGCGGGCGGTCGGCGAGCAGGGCGCCGGTCAACGGCGCGGGCAATCCCAGCGCGTCCACCGCCCGGCCCCGCACCTCCCCGCGCAGGCCGAGGAGCTCCCGGCCCGCGTCGTTGATCAGGGTGACCCGGCGCTGCCCGTCGAGCATCAGCAGCCCCTCGCGGACCGCGTGCAGCGCCGCCTGGTGGTAGTCGTGCATCCGGCTCAGCTCGGCCGCGTTCATGCCGTGGGTGTGCCGGCGCAGCCGGGCGTTGACCACGTACGTTCCCGCGCCGCCGAGCGCCAGGGCGCCCGCCGCGACCCAGACGAGCGCGGCCAGCTGTCCGCCGAGCCGGTCGCTGATCGCGCGGACCGTGATCCCCGCGCTGACCAGGGCGGTCACCCGGCCGTCCGCCATGACCGGGGTGACCACCCGGATCGAGGGGCCGAGGGTTCCGGTGTAGGTCTCGCTGAAGGTCTCCCCGCGCAGGGCGGGGGCGGTGTTCCCGAGGAAGCGCTCGCCGATCCGGTGCGGATCGGGGTGGGTCCAGCGGCGCCCGTCCGGGGCCATGATCGTCACGAAGTCCACGCCCGTGTCGGCGCGCACCCGCTCCGCGTAGGGCTGGAGCGCGGCGGACGGATCGGGGCCGCGCACCGCCTCCCGCACCGAGGGCGAGTCGGCGACGGCCCGGGCCGCGGCGCCCGCCTGGCGTTCGGCCGCGTCCTCGGCCTGGCGGCGCGCGGTGGCGTACGCGAAGACCGCGCATCCGGCGACGACGAGCGCGACCAGCACCACCTGCATGGCGAAGAGCTGGCCCGCGAGGCTGCGCGGACGGGGGAAACGGAACATGACGCTCAGTGTGCACCCGGCCGTGAACTCAATGAACACAAGGGTGACCGGGGTCACAGGGTGGGCCATGGTCGGCGCGGGACGTATTCATCTTCAGGAGGCGACGTGGCCGCCAAGCGCGACAAGACCCATTATCTCTACATCGCGGTGATCATCGCGGTGCTGCTCGGCATCGCGACGGGCCTGGCCGCGCCCGGCACGGCCGTCGAGCTGAAGCCCCTCGGCACGGGCTTCGTGAATCTGATCAAAATGATGATCTCGCCGGTGATCTTCTGCACCATCGTGCTGGGCATCGGTTCGGTGCGCAAGGCCGCCAAGGTGGGCGCCGTGGGCGGCCTGGCCCTCGGCTACTTCATGGTCATGTCGACGGTCGCGCTCGCCATCGGGCTGCTCGTGGGCAACCTGCTGGAGCCCGGCAGCGGGCTGCACCTGACCGAGGCGGTCCGGGGCGCGGGCGAGGCGCAGGCGAAGGCGGGCGGGGCGCAGAGCACCGCGGACTTCCTGCTGGGGATCATCCCGAAGACGATGGTGTCGGCCTTCACCGGGGGCGAGGTGCTCCAGACGCTGCTGGTGGCCCTGCTGACCGGGTTCGCGCTCCAGGCCCTGGGCACGGCGGGCGAACCGGTGCTGCGCGGGATCGGGCACCTGCAGAAGCTGGTCTTCCGGGTACTGGCGATGATCATGTGGGCGGCGCCGGTGGGCGCGTTCGGCGCGATGGCGGCGGTGGTCGGCGCGACCGGCATCGACGCGCTGAAGTCCCTCGCGGTCATCATGATCGGCTTCTACACGACCTGCCTGCTCTTCGTGATCGTGGTCCTGGGCACCCTGCTGCGGGTGTGTACGGGCGTCAGCGTCTTCTCACTGCTGCGCTACCTGGGCCGCGAGTTCCTGCTGATCCTGTCCACCAGCTCCTCCGAGTCGGCGCTGCCGCGGCTGATCGCGAAGATGGAGCACCTGGGGGTGTCGCGGCCGGTGGTCGGCATCACGGTGCCGACGGGGTACTCCTTCAACCTCGACGGCACGGCGATCTATCTGACGATGTCCTCGCTCTTCATCGCCGAGGCGATGGGCAAGCCGCTGGCGCTGGGCGAGCAGATCTCGCTGCTGCTGTTCATGATCATCGCCTCGAAGGGCGCGGCCGGGGTGACGGGCGCGGGCCTGGCGACTCTGGCGGGCGGCCTCCAGTCCCACCGGCCCGAGCTGGTGGACGGGGTCGGCCTGATCGTGGGCATCGACCGGTTCATGAGCGAGGCGCGGGCGCTGACGAACTTCGCGGGGAACGCGGTGGCGACCGTACTCATCGGGACGTGGACCAAGGAGTTCGACCGCGAACGGGCCGGGGAGGTGCTCGCGGGGCGGCTGCCGTTCGACGAGGCGACGCTGATCGACGACGCGCACGGCGACGCACAAGACGACGCACAAGACGACGCGCCGGAAGGCGGCCGGGACGGCGGCCAGAAGGACACCCGGTCCGCCCCGATGCCGGGGCAGCCGGCCGGGGGCAAGGACGGCGTACCGGTATAGAACGGGCCACTCCGGTACGCGCGTCGGACCGGCCGGGCAGGGCTCTTCCCCCATGGTGCCCAGCCCGGTCGGGACCGACACCCGTGACCAGGGGCGATTTTCAGCCAACGCTCCGGGAACTCGCCTGCGGTAAAAGGTACTTCCGTATAGGGGCACGTGTCTGACATCTTGCGTCCACCACTCGTTTCGTACGGCCCGGTAGGTACCACCAGCACCACCGGGCCCTTCGGAGGACGCATTGATACCCCACATATCCAGCCGACCTCGACGTACCCTCGTGCTGGCCGCCGCCCTCGGCGCCGCACTGACCTTCGGGGCCCCCGCCGCGCTCGCCGGCACGGCCCCCGTCACCTCGTCCGGGGCCCCCGCCCCGGCTCCCCGGGCCGCGGCCCCGGCTTCCCAGAGTGCGACCTGGGCTGCCGGCACCCGTGCCTACCTCGTGATCACGGCTCCCGGTGACAGCTCGGCCGTCCGCTCGGCCGTCACGGCCAACGGCGGCACGGTGTTCTCGAACTTCGACGCCATCGGCGTGATCGTCGCCCACTCCGCCTCCGCCTCCTTCGCGTCCACCATGCGCGGGGTCAGCGGGGTCCAGCAGGTCGGCGCCACCCGTACCTCGGACGTTCCGGCCGATGCCTACAACCCGGCGCTGCCCGCCAACCCGGCGCAGGCCACGACCGCCGCGGGCGAGCCGGTCCGCGCGGACATGAGCCAGATCAAGGCGGACCAGGCCTGGGCCGTCAACCCCGGCTCGGCTTCGGTCAAGGTCGGCATCCTGGACACCGGTGTGGACGACCAGCACCAGGACCTGGCGCCGAACTTCAACGCGGCCGACTCGGTCTCCTGCGCCTACGGCAAGCCGGACACCCGCACGGGCGCCTGGCGTGACGTGGACACCCACGGCACCCACGTGGCGGGCACCATCGCCGCCGCCAAGAACGGCAAGGGCGTCGTCGGCGTGGCCCCGGGCGTGAAGATCTCCGCGGTCCGCGTCGCCGAGCCGGGCAACTCGTTCTTCTTCGCCGAGAACACCATCTGCGGCTTCGTGTGGGCCGGTGACCACGGCTTCAAGGTCACCAACAACAGCTACTACACGGACCCGTGGCAGTTCAACTGCCCGGACAACATCGACCAGGCCGCGATCATCGAGGGCGTCAAGCGCGCCCAGGAGTACGCGGAGGGCAAGGGCTCGCTCCAGGTCGCCGCGGCGGGCAACGAGGACTACGACCTCGCCCACAAGACCACGGACTCGGCGAGCCCGAACGACTCGACGCCCACCACCCGCACCATCACCAACGCCTGCCTCGACATCCCGACCGAGCTTCCGGGCGTGGTCACCGTCGCGGCGAACGGCACGGGCACCACGAAGGCCTCGTTCTCCAACTTCGGCGCGGGCGTCATCGACGTCGCGGCCCCGGGCAGCGACGTCTACTCCACCCTGCCGGGCGGCAAGTACGGCACCAAGAGCGGTACGTCGATGGCCACTCCGCACGTCGTGGGCGTGGCCGCGCTCCTCGCGAGCGCGAACCCCGGCATCACCCCGGCCCAGTTGCGCGACAAGCTGGCCACCCAGGCCAATGACGTGCCCTGCCCGTCGGACAGCCGGTGCACCGGGACCGCCGCGAACAACGCGTTCTTCGGCGAGGGCCAGGTCGACGCGCTGAAGGCGGTCGGCGGCTCCGTCCCGCCGACCGGCAAGTACTTCGAGAACCTCGCGGACTTCGCGATCAACGACAACGCGACGGTGGAGAGCCCGATCACCGTCAGCGGAGTCACCGGCAACGCGCCGGCCACCCTCAAGGTGGGCGTGGACATCAAGCACACCTACATCGGTGACCTGAAGGTCGACCTGGTCGCACCCGACGGAAGCGTCTACACCCTGTCCAACCGGGCCGGCGGCGGCACGGACAACATCATCCAGACCTTCACCGTCAACGCCTCCTCGGAGGTCGCGAACGGGGTCTGGAAGCTCCGTGTGAACGACAACGCCAGCGCCGACACCGGCAAGATCGACGCCTGGAACCTCACCTTCTAGCGGGTGCGCCGCCTTCCTGCCCGCGGCCCGGTGCCTAGCGGTGCAGGATGTCGGCGAGCCAGTCGAAGACGACGTCGCAGTGCTGTTGCGGGGCCATCGGGGAGCAGTGCAACTGCGCCCCGGTGGCCCCGGTCGGTTTCACGTATTCCCGCCGGGCCCGCAGCAGGTCGTACACCTGGCGGGGCTGGCCGGGGTAGAACTGCTCGCCCTCGTAGTCCAGGACCAGGGTCGGCGTCCTGATCTTCGCTACCAGCGCGGTGACGTCGAGGCCGATCACCCGCTGGGCCGGGGTCCACAGGTCCTTGAAGACCCGGCCCGCCCTGGCCTCGCGCAGCGCCTCGCGGGAGAAGATCTCGAACCGCTTCTTGACGGCGAAGGCGAGCTGCGGGGAGAGGTCCGGGACCACCTCCTCGTTCCAGTTCCGGTTCGTCTCCTCCTTGTCGGCGGTGACCACGTCCCGCAGGGTCTTGTCGAAGGCGAGCCAGGGACTGGCACAGCCCGGCATGCAGACCACGGCCGCCAGCCGGTGCTCGAAGGCGGCCGCCCGGGCCACCAGGTTGCCGCCCATGCTCAGACCGGTCAGCGCGATGCGGCCGCTGTCCACGTCCTTGCGGCGGTCCAGCCAGTCGATCAGCGGGGCGACCACCTGTTCCCAGCGGGTGGTGAAGGGGATCTCCTCCACGAACAGCAACTGCCCCTGGCCCGGCCCGTCGTAGACCAGCGCGTTCCAGCCCCGGTCGAGGGCCGCGGACACGCCGTAGGTCCACATGTCGACGTTCTGGCCGTCGCTGCCGTTGGTGAGGATGACGGTCGGCCGCGGTTCGACCGGGCCGTCGGGGCGGAAGAACCACACCGGCAGACGCGTCCGCTCGTACGGGACCCCCGCGCGCACGGCGGGCGGCGAGCACAGCGAGGTGAAGGTGTCCCAGGCCTCCCGTCCGGCCAGGTACACCGCCTTCTCGTCGGCCGGCTGGGCCGTGCCCAGGACGTAGAACAGGCTCTGGGCGTAGTACTGCGCGGCCCGCAGTGAGCGGAAGCGGCGGGTCTGCGAGGGGAGTTCGTGGCCGTGGCGCCCGGCGGGCGGGGGCGCGGCGAGCTTCCGGCCCCAGCCGCGGAAGGTGTCGCTGAAGGTCTGCTCGGAGAGCCCGGCGGTGTTGATGGCGTTCACGGCGGTCAGTACTTCGCCGACCTCCGAGGCCCCCATGCCCGCCGCGCCGAGCGCGAGGAGGCCGGCGAAGTTGAATCCGGGGTCGGTGAAGAGCTTCATCGCTCCGGGCGCCGGCTCCGGCTCCGCGGCGCCGGTGGCCTCCGCTGCCTCGACGGCCAGGGGCTCTCCGGCCGCGGCGCTCGCCGGGGCGGCGGCCAGGACGCCGCCGGCGGCGAGGGCGCCGGCCCCCGCCGCGATCCCGGCCAGGGCCGTGCGGCGCGAGAGGACGGACGGCGGCAGCGGCGCGGGGGGCCGCGGGTGCGGGGTCGTGCGAGCGTGCGTCATGGTCCGGACGGTAGGAGGCGCCCCGGGCGGGTCGCCCCGCGCCACACCCGCCACTGCTCCGAACGGAGCTGCTCCGGCGGGCCGCGGCCGCACCCCGCCCACCCCGGCCGCGGCCCGCCCCGGGCCCGCTACCGGGTGCGCAGCACGCAGTCCCCGCACAGGCCACCGCCGGGCGCCTTGTAGTACAGGCAGCAGCTACGCCGTACGAAGGCCACCCCGAGGCCCTCCTCGTGCACGAAGGTGCCGGTCCCGGCCAGCGGTCCGGCGTCGGCCAGCAGGTCCGCGGCCAGGGCGACCGCACGGTCGGCCGGGACCCGGTCGATGAGCACCCGCAGCGCTCCGACCAGCCCGGAAGCGGTGTTCCCGCGCAGCACCTTGGGTGAGAGCGCGAAGCGTTCCCGCAGCCCGGCGTCCAGCACGGCGAGGTTCCCGAGCACGGTGGCCCCGAGCTCCTCCCCCGGCAGGTCCACCGGCCCGGGCAGCCACAGCTCGAGCGACCCCGCCTCCGGCAGCCGCCACCACAGCCGGTCGGGGGCCAGGTCCGGCACCCGCCCGGACAGCGCCGCGCAGCCGAGCCCGAGGGACCACAGCCGCGAGGCGAGGCCGAGCTGCGCGGTGGAGGCGGCCACCCGCCCCGGGCCGGTGCCCATCCGGCGGCCCACCTCGCCGACGTACTCCCCGAGCCGGTCGCCGTACAACTCCGTCAGCGGCCGGAATCCCGGCCCGGGCGGTTCGACGGCGTACGGCACGGTGAAGAACGGTCCGACGGAGGCCAGCCGCCGCAGTACGTCGTCCAGATGCATGGCCCGATGATCCCAGGCGGCCCCCGGCGACCCGGGGCGGGGTCAGCCCTCCGGGGAGAACGCGGCCACCTCGAAGTCGGCCATGTCGAGTCCGCCTTCCTTGGTGTCGTCGTTGGCGAAGACGAAGGACTCGATGGGCACGCCGCGTTCGGCGCTGAGCTGGGCCACCAGTTCCTGCAGGACCACGGTCTCCAGGACGACCCGGACGGCGTCCGCGCACCGCGGCAGGCGGACCACGGCCAGCTGCCCGGCCGCCTCGACGTCGGCGGTGGTGAGCAGCAGGGTCAGGTGACCGGCCCCGGACAGGGAGCGGGCCAGCTCGATCTCGCGCCCGTCGCCGAAGACGAGGTGGAGGGTGTTGCCCGCCGACTCCATCTCGCCGTGCAGGTAGTTGCGGGTCACCGAGGCGGCCGCGGTCATCCGGACGACCTCGCGCAGCAGCAGCGCGCCTTCCTCGGCGGAGGCCCGGGACGCGCCGGCGGCCACGGCGTCGGCGGCGATGCAGCGGGCGCCGCGCTCCCGCAGACCGGCGATGACCTCGATGGCCTGCCGGTGGACCGCGGTGGTCCGCTCGGCGATCCGCCGCCAGGGGTCCTCGGTGTCCGGCCGTCCGGTGAGGGCGCCCGCGATCAGGTCTAGGGCGACGACGGTGCCGGTGTAACCGATGGTCGAGGCGTAGGAGTCGGGCTCGCCGCCCAGGTCCACGGTGAGGTCGGCGAGGTCGCCCAGCGGGGAGGCCGCGACGTTGAGCAGCGCGGTCTTCGTGGTGCCGGGGGTGGCGCGCTGGAAGGCGGCGAGGGTCTCGCAGCTGCGGCCGCCCTGGGAGACGGCGATCAGGCAGTCCGTGTCGAATCCGGTGGTGCCGGTCTCGATCTCGCTGGAGAGCACCCGCTGGGTGACCACCCCGGCCGCGCGCAGGTGCTGCACGGGGACGGCGAGGGCCGCGTAGGAGGCGCCGATGCCGGTGAAGAGGGGGCGGCGGGCGGTGCGCAGGGCGGCCGGCTCGGGGCCGGCGAGCCGGGTGCGGACGCGGGCGGCGATGCGCTCCAGCGCCGCGCCCTGGCCGGCCTGGCCCTCGAGGAAGGTGATGCGGGATCCGGACATGGTGGGGTGCCTCTGCTTTCTGGGTGCGGTGGGCCGGTCAGGCGTCGGTCGTGGCGCGGGCGGGGCCGTCGGGCGCAGCGTCCGCTTCCGGGTCCCGTTCCCGGCCGGGGGTGGGCAGGTCGAACCTGACGATGGCCCAGCGGAAGACGACGTAGTAGAGGGCGGGACGCCTCCCTCTTCGAGGAGCTGCGCCGCTGGGGCGTCGAGCCCGACCGCGCGGAGGCGACCATCGAGGTGCGCTCGGCGGACGCGGAGCTCGCCGGGCACCTGGGCATCGCCGAGGGAGCGCCCGTCCTGGTCCTCGACCGGACCGTCTACGCGCGGGACCAGCGGCCGCTGCTGCTGTCCACGGTCGAGTACAGCGGGGACCGGTACCGGCTGCGCACGACCCTCCAGACAGACCGACACGCGCGCGGGGGCCGCCCCCGCGGCATCGGACCCCCGTGGGGGCGACCAAAGACCCGCCGTGTGTCAGGTCGCCCGTACGACGGCCGGCGCGTCCCCGTCGGCCCGCTCGGCGGTGCCCGCCGCCCAGCGCACGGCCGGGCCCATCGCCCAGGAGGCCGCCAGCAGCACGGCCGCCAGCAGCAGCCAGCCCGGGATCCCCCACAACAGCAGCAGCGAGGTCAGCAGCAGCGGGCCCAGGGTGCGCGCGACCGGCACCCCGGTGCCGAAGAAGCCCTGGTACTGGCCGATCCGCTCGGGCGGCGCCAGCGAGAAGCTGATCTGCCAGGACCCGGCGGACTGGCGCATCTCCGCGTGCACCTGGAGCACGGCGCCGAGCACCAGCAGCCCGGCCGCGGCCCAGGCGCCGGCGGGCAGCGCCGACAGCGCGAAGACCACGCACGAGGCGGCCATCATCAGACCCGAGGAGCGCACGGCGGTCCGCGCGCTGCCCAGGTCGCTCACCGGGCGGGCCATCCGGACCTGGAACAGCATGACGGCCACGGTGTTGAGCACGAACAGCGCTGACACCAGCCAGCCCGGCGCGTGCGTGCGCTCCACGATCCACAGCGGGATGGCCAGGCTCAGCAGCGGCATCCGCAGCAGCAGGACCGCGTTCAGCAGGGTGACCAGCGCGTAGGGCCGGTCCCGGAGCACCGCGAGCCGCGGCTCCCCGGCGCCGCGCCCGGGCAGCGGCGCCACCACGGGCAGCCGCAGCAGCACCCCCGCGCAGACCAGGAAGCTCACCGCGTCCAGCACGAAGACCAGGCGGTACGCCGGCCCGGTGTCCGCGCTCAGCGCGAGCCCGCCGACGGCCGCGCCGAGCGCCAGCCCGCCGTTGAGCATCGACTGGAGGTGGGCCAGCACCCCGGTGCGCTCCCCCGGGGCCACGAGCCCGGCGAGCAGCGCCTGCCGGGCCGCGGCGAGCCCGCACTGGGCGGTCGCGTACACGCAGGCGGCCAGCAGGAACGGCCAGAACGAGGAGATCAGCAGGAACGAGGCGACCGCGGCGGCGGTGGCCAGGGCCAGCAGCACCGAGGTGCCGCGCGGGCCCCGCCGGTCGGCCAGCGCCCCGATGGGCACCCCCGCCACCGACCCGACCGCCCAGGCGAGGGTGAGACCGAGGCCGATCTGCGCGGGCGACAGACCGACCACTCGGGTGAAGTAGAGCGCCGAACACACGTAGTAGGCGCCGTCACCGACGGAATTGCTCAGCTGGGCGGCGGCCAGGCGGCGCGGCGCGCCCGGCGGCGGCAGGATCCGTATGTTCATCCGACCATTTGATCAGTGATCCGCTCCCGGCGGAGGCCTCAATTGACGACAGGCCCGGTGGGCCGCTTGTCACCACCAACAGATCCGGCGGTTTCAGGCCTCCCGGGGCGCTCCGGCAGCGCCCCGCCCAGGGGCTCCGGGAGCCCTGGAACGGGTGTCCGCGGGCCCCGGAAACGGGTGCTCCGGGGCGGCGGCGCGGGCCCTCGGAAATCGGTGTCGCGCCGTTGCCGAAAGGGGGGTTCATATAGGGACTTTAAGGAGCTACATTGAGCCACTCGCGTTCACCTGACAGCCCGTTGCCTTTCACTCGCGTTTTGCGCGGGGGGTGACGTCAGGAGCGCAGACTGTGCAACCACCCCACCGCCTAGAAGGACCGAAGGCTCCGTGCCCGTACCCGTACTCCTCGCCGGCCGCACCGTGCGGCTCGAGCCCCTCGCCCCCCGCCACACCGAGGCCCTGGCCGTGGCCGGGGCCGAGGATCGTACGACTTACGCCTTCACCCCCGTACCCCACGGGCTGCAGGCGTCCCACGAGTACATCGACCGTGCCCTCGCCGATCAGGCGGCGGGTCGATCCCTCCCGTTCGCGGTGGTCAGAGCCACCGACGGCCGGGTGGTGGGATCGACCCGGTTCCTGGAACTCGACTACTGGCAGGGCCCCCTGGTGTGGCCCGCTGTGCCGGGAGTCCCCTACGGCGACCCGGCCACGGCGATCCCGGATGCCGCGGAGATCGGGAACACCTGGCTGTCGCCGGGTGCCCAGGGAACCGGCATCAACACCGAGGCGAAGCTGCTCATGCTCCGCCACGCCTTCGAGACCTGGGGGGTCCGCCGGATCTCGCTGCGCGCCGACGCCCGCAATACCCGCTCCCGCGCGGCCATGGAGCGGCTCGGGCTGACCTGCGAAGGGGTCCGCCGGGCCCATTCGCGGGGGCTGGACGGAGCGGTGCGCAGTACGGCCTTCTATTCGGTGCTCGACGAGGAGTGGCCCGCCGTGCGCTCCGTCATCGAGCTGCGGATCTCGGGCCGGCGGCCGCGCCGGTCCCGGCGCCCCGCCGGGTCGCTGATCCCGGCGTAAGGATCCTGCGCTCCCCCGCCCCGCCCTCCTCGACGGCGCTCAGCCGAGGAAGGCCGGGGCGAGGGCCGAGGACATGAGCCGGGCCGGGGCGCCGCCGCCGTCGGCCGGAACCGCGTACAGGTCGGCGCCGAAGTCGCCGGGCAGGGAGTAGACGACCGTGTGGTCGTCCGTCCACACCGCCTGGTCGTCGACGCTGCGCGTCTCGGCGAGCGCCGTCTCGGTGCCGGAGGCCAGGTCGAGGGCGTAGAGCCGCCAGGGCGCGTCCGCGGGCGCTCCCGGTACGCGCTTCTTGAAGACGACGCGGGTGCCGTCGGGCGAGAGCGAGGGGCATTCGACGTTCTCGTGGACCGTGGTGAGGGTGCGCGCGGTGAGGTCGCCGTGGACCAGGTAGGTCGCGCCCCCGGTGGCGAGGGTCGCGTAGAAGTACCGCTCGTCCGCCGCGAAGGTCACGCCCCAGAAGTTCACGTCGGCCGCGTGGTACGCACGCCCGTCCTTGAGGAGGGTGAAGTCCTCCAGGGAGGCGTCGTACCTCCCGGTGCGGGTGTCGAGCACCGAGGTCCGGGTGGAGAAGTTGGTCCCGGCGTAGGAGTCCCCGCCGACGAACACCGTCCAGGCGACCAGGTGTCCCCCGGGCGAGACCCGGGCCCGGGTCGGGATGCCGGCCAGCGGGTGGCTGGAGACCTCCTTGAGGCGGGAGTCCAGCACGACCGCGCGGTAGCTGTCCTGCACCCCGCCCTTGACCGAGCGCAGGCAGATCCCGGTGCCGGCGGCGGCGTGGAAGCGCAGGCAGGAGACCCCGGAGGCGGTGCGCTCGCCCTCCGGCGCTCCGGCGGGCACGGTGGCCAGCTCGTCGCGGTGCGGCCCCCAGGCCATGTTGCGGAACACGATCCGCCGCCCTCCGTCGCCCGGGGTCAGCGAGACGTGGCCGGGGGTGATCCGCGGGCCGCCCGCCTGTTCCCGGTTCTTCTCGTCCGCGCGGGAGGAGGCCCGTACGACGGCGGCGACCCCCACTCCCGCGAGCAGGAGCACGGCGGTGAGCAGGATCAGGATCCGGCGCTGGAGGGTCATGGGCGGGGGCCTTTCGCGGGGGGCTTCAGAGCGTGGCCGTGGCGGCGGGTGCGGTCTCGTCGTCTTCGGTCTCTTCGTCGGGGCGCAGGCGGGCGCACACGGCGGTGGAGACGGCGAGCAGGACGGCGGCGGTGATCAGCGCGGGCCGGGCGCCCCAGGCGGTCCAGGCCGCGCCGAAGGCGAGGGAGCAGAGGAAGCGGGCGAGGGCCTGGCCGGTCTGGACGAGGGCGAGGCCGGCGCCGCGCTGCTCCTCGGGGACGGTGCCCGCGGCGGCGGCCATGAGCACCCCGTCGGTGGCGGCGTAGAACGCGCCGTGCAGGAGGAGGACCGCGTAGGGCAGGGCGGGCTGACCGCCGCCGGTCAGCAGGAGTCCGTAGGCCGCCAGCAGGGCCACGTGCCCGCCGAGGAAGACGCGACGGCGCCCGGTCCGGTCGGCGAGCCGGCCCAGGGGCAGGGCGAGCAGGAAGAACGCGGCGGCGGTGCCGAGCGGCAGCAGCGCGAACCAGCGGTCGGCGATCCCGGTCGTGCGCTGGAGGAGCAGGAAGACGAAGGCGTCGCTGACGGTGCACAGGCCCAGCAGCAGGGCGCAGACGCTGATCCGGCGCAGTGCGGGGCGGCGCAGCAGGTGGACGGAGGCGCGCAGCGAGGGCCGCCCGGCGGGGGCGTCGCCCTTCCCCGCCGCGGCGGCGGGGGCGGAGGGGGCGTGCCGCGGCACGAACAGCACCAGGACGAGGACGCCGAGGGCGGCGACGCAGGAGCTGACGGTGAAGACGGCGTCGTAGCCGTCGGCGGCGCCGCGCAGGATCACGAAGGCGAGCACCGGTCCGATCAGCGCGCCCGCGGTGTCCATGGCCCGGTGGGCGCCGAAGGCCCGGCCGCGGTTCTCGGGCGTGCTGGCCAGTGAGATCAGCGCGTCGCGCGGGGCGGTGCGCAGGCCCTTGCCGGTCCGGTCGAGCGCGAGGACCGCGCCGATGGCGGGGAGGGTGTGCGCGAGGAGGAGCAGCGGCTTGCACAGCGCGGAGAGGCCGTAGCCGAGTCCGGCGAGCAGTTTGTGACGGCGGAAGCGGTCGCCGAGGTGGCCGCCGGTGAGCCGTACGAGGGCGCTGACCCCGTTGTAGAGGCCGTCGAGCAGGCCGAACCCGAGCGGGGAGAGACCGAGTCCGGCGACGAGGTAGAGGGGCAGCACGGCCGTGACCATCTCCGAGGAGACGTCGGTGATCAGGCTGACCGTGCCGAGGGCGAGGACCGTGGGGGCGAGCGCGGCGCGCCGCCCCGGGCGGATGCCCGGGGCGACGGCCGGTTCGGTGGTCACGGCGGGCGCGGGGGTACCGCGGCTGTCCGCAACGTACATCGTCAGCTCGCCCAGATCCCCGTGATGTCGTGGGCGGTGGCGGCGTTGCCCGCGTGGGTGGTCAGGCCCGCCAGGCCCTCCAGGGTGCGCAGCACGTCGTAGTGGTTGTAGGTGGTGGCGGAGGAGGAACCGGGGGTCACGGACTGGCCGTAGAGCACGGTCGGGATCTTGTTGCCCGCGAGCCGGTTGTCCTCGTCGAAGGTGACGACGAGCAGGCTGTTGTGGGTCTTGGCCCAGTCGGCGTAGGCCTTGAGGTTGGTCTTGAGCCAGGTGTCACCGGTGCCGACCGAGCAGTCGTGCATGTCGCTGCACAGGTTCGGGACGACGAAGGAGACCTGGGGCAGGGTGGTGTAGTCCGTCGGGAACTGGGCCATGGTCTTGGCCGAGCTCGTCGGGACGTTGGAGAAGCCGAACCAGGGGTTGTGCTTGCGGGCGTACTTGCCGCTGCTGCAGGTGGTGGAGCCCTGGCTGGGCAGGGTCTCGTTGTAGCTGCCCCAGGTCTTGCCCGCGGCGATCAGCTCGGAGGCCAGGTTGGGCGCGGAGCTGAAGCCGGGGGTGTAGCAGCTGTCGTCGGTGATCCCCTGGTTGGAGCCCGAGAAGAGCTGCATGTAGTTGGGCTGGCTCGGGTGGGTGACGCCGAAGGACTGGGTGAGGTTGGCACCACCCGTCTTGAGCGAGTTGATGTAGGGGGCGCTGGAGCTGCCGATGACCTGGTTGTAGGCGTGGTTCTCGAACACCACGACGACCACGTGGTCGGGGGCGGGCAGCGACGCCGCGTGGGCGGGCTGGGCAGCGCCGAGCGAAGTCCAGAGGGCGGCGAAGGCGGCGGTGAGGCCGATCGCGGACGCGAGGGCGGTGGTGCGGCGGGGCCGTGACAAGGGCATGCCGAACACGGGATGTACCTCCGACTGAGTGGGGGGGTTCTGGGGCGGCGCGGACGCACCATACCGACGGGCATGTGCAGGGGCCAGAGACCGTGGGCCAACGGAAGGAGAACGCGCGCTGCACGCTGGGAGCCGGGTAAGGAAGTGCCCTGGCGGAGATCAAGAAAAGGAAAAATTAGGAACCTGGGGGCTCTGTCGTTCATCCTTCGAACGGAAGAGGACCATCCCGCACGAGCGGGACCGCAACAATTCGGAGAGCTCCGCACATGTCGTATTCGCCCGACGGGCAGTACCAGCCGTACCAGCCGTACCCGCCCGAGGGCCAGCGACCCGACGGGCCCTACCGGCAGCAGCAGCAGGAGTCGCAGCACACCCAGCAGCTGCCGCGCCAGCAGTACCAGGGCCAGGCCGCGTACCAGGGTCAGGTCCCGAGCCAGTACCCCGGCCAGCGCCAGGGCCCGGGCCAGGACCGTCACCAGGGCGTGCAGCCCGGCGAACTGTGCCCGACCTGCGGGCACGTGGCTCCGGAGGCGGACGGCGGAGGGCGCCGCCCCTCGCGGGTCAAGCGCTGGGTCATCGGCGGTGGCACGGTGCTCGCGCTCGCGGGCATCGCGGCCGTCGTGATGTACCACTTCGAGATACCCCCGTTCACGGACAAGGGCAGCGCGGTCTCCTTCGGCAAGCCCGCGGGCGGCGAGGCGGGCGCCGCGCAGCAGGCGGCCAACTCCAAGGCCCTGATGCCGACGGGCCCCAAGGCCGACTTCAAGAACTCCATGACCCTGGACGACGGCACGCACGTGGCCGTCACCACCATCGAGGGCAAGAAGTCCGGGTTCAAGGGCAAGGTCTGGGTCTGGGCCCCGAAGGAGTACTTCGACCCGAAGTACGCCAAGAGCGGCTTCCCGGTGATGATCGCCCTGCCCGGCGGCGCCGGATTCCCGAACAACTACTGGATGGGCACCGACCTCGGCCTCCAGACCAGCATCAGCAAGTGGTCCGCCGAGGGCAAGGGCAAGCCCTTCATCCTCGCCATGCCCGTGCTGAACCCGGAGCCCGACGACAAGGGCATCTACTGGGACGGGTCCGACATTCCGGGCCAGCCCAAGATGGGCACCTGGCTCACCGACGACGTCCCCGACCTGATGCGCGAGAACTTCCGCACGATCAAATCGCGTGACGGCTGGGCCTTCATGGGCTCCTCCACCGGCGGCTTCGCCGGCCTCAAGGCCGTGCTGAAGTACCCGGAGAAGTTCAAGGCCGTGATCGCCTCGGGCCCGGACGTCGTGCCGGACTCGCCGCTGTGGAAGGGCCACGACCAGGAGAAGGCCGCGAACAACCCGGAACTCCTGGCCAAGGAGCTCATCGCCAAGAAGGGCCCGGACGTCTACCTGGCCTTCCAGGTGGGTGACAACGAGAGCAACAAGAAGACCCTGCCGGACGTGCAGAAGTTCATCGCGAACTACACCAAGGGACCGATCCACACGAGCCTGCGGGTCATCCCGGGCGGCCAGCACAACGCCAAGACCTACGTGCCGAACATGGGCGAGGGCCCGATCCAGTACATCAGCAAGGTCATGGAAGGACCAGTGGAGTAGCGGCCTCCCGCCGCGCTTCCCCCGCTTCTTCCGGCTCCGGCCCGCCGAACGTCCTCGGCGGGCCGTTGCCGTCCCAGGGCTCCCAGCCCGGGCTGCCGGTGACCGCGAAGCGGACCCAGGCCGCGTGCATCTCGTCGGCGAGCGCCTGCGGGGCGTCCGGTCCGGCCAGCCAGGTGCTCTCGGGCACGCCGAGGGTGTCGAACACGAAGCCCAGCTCCAGCGCGTGGCAGGCGCCGAGCCCGGGCACCCCGGACGGCCAGCCGAACTCGTACAGGTAGCTCGGCGCCTCCCGCCGGGTACCCGCCAGCCGGCGCAGCGGCTCGCGCAGCAGCTGGTCGGTGAGGAGCCGCCCGACCAGGTCCGCCGGGCTCACCCCGGGCAGGGCCTCGCGCAGTTCCCGCACCGCGAGCCGGTCCTTGCCGCTGCGGTGCCGGGCCAGCGCCACGGCCAGCGGGCCCAGCTGGTCGAAGAGCCGCATCGCCCCGCTGGGCGCGAGCCACAGCCGGTGCTCCTGCGTGGTCCAGCCCACCAGTAGGGGTATCTCCCGCGCCGCCCGCCCGTCCGCGACCGCGTCCAGGGGGTCCTCGGGCAGCGATTCCGGGTCGGTGACCAGGGCGAAGGCGGGCCCGCCGAGCAGCGGTCCCGAGCGGCGCAGTACGGAGGCCTGGGCGGCGAGCAGGGCCCCGGGCTCCACGGCGGCGAAGGCCGCGGCGGTGGCGGGCACCTTCAGCAGCGAGGCCATCCGGCGGACCATGGGGCGCACCCGGTCGCGGGGGTAGACCTCGGGGGCGCCGCTCTGCAGGACCGCCCGCGCGAAGAGCCCGGCGGCGCGGGGCGCGGCCAGCAGGGCGCCGACGCTGATGGCCCCGGCCGATTCGCCGAAGAGCGTGACCCGCTCCGGGTCGCCGCCGAACTCCGCGATGTTGTCCCGTACCCACTCCAGGACGGCGATCTGGTCGAGCAGACCCCGGTTGGCGGGGGCGTCGGGGAAGAGCCCGTAGCCGAGTACGCCGAGCCGGTAGTTGGCCGAGACCAGGACCACGCCGTCGCGGGCGAAGGCGGAGCCGTCGTAGACGGGCACGGCGGCGGAGCCGCGGGTCAGCGCGCCGCCGTGCAGCCACACCATGACGGGCAGCCGGTCGCCGGGACCGGAGCCGGGGGTCCAGACGTTGAGGTTCAGGCAGTCGTCGCCGGGGATCTCGGGGTCCGGGAGCAGCGCGGCGAACCGCTGCGGGTAGGGGACCTTGGGCGCCGTCGGTCCGTACGCCCCCGCGTCCCGTACGCCCTCCCAGGCATCCGGGGGCGCGGGCGCGGCGAACCGCAGCGCGCCGACGGGCGGAGCGGCGTACGGGATGCCCCGGAAGACCGAGAGGCGCCCCTCGGCCCGTCCTTCGACCACGCCGTGCCTGGTCGTGGCCCTGGGGCGGGCTTCCGCAGCGCTCATCGCATCCTCCTGGTTCCGCCTGTTTCCGCTCCTGGGCGCACGGTCGCACAGCCACCTACGGGTGACAAGGCGTGACCCCGGGCGGGTCCGGGCCGGTTGGACCCCGGGCAGGTGCGTCCGCACCGGCCGTTCACACCCGTTCCAGACGTTCCCCGAGGGGCGAGACCTCCATGCGCATCCACCACACCATCCGGGCTGCCATCGCGCCTGCCCTGCTGCTGGCCGGGGCCGCCGCCGCGGCGGCGGGAGCAGCGGGCCCGGCGCAGGCCGCCGGAGCCGGCTTCCAGTACGTCGGCCAGGACGACAAGCCCCACGCCGTTCCGGCGGTCCAGGGGTGCCACGCGGCGGAGGGCGGCGGGTCCCGGGGCGTGGTGAACCAGACGGACCTGCGGGCCGCGCTGTACCGCGACCCGGGCTGCAAGGGGGAGCCCGTCGCCTACGTACTGCGCCGGACGAGTGCCCCCGTAACCGCCTATTTCGCCTCCGTACGGCTGTCCGGGTAGTACGGACCCCACCAGGTGGGCGCAACGGCCGTGACTCCGGAGCGGTCCCGGCGTTGTACGCCATGTCAAATGCCGCAGATTCTGCGGCGCCCCCCTTTTCTCGAGGAGATCTTGATGTCGCGTATCGCGAAGGCACTCGTCGTCACCGCTGCCGCCGGTAGCGCCCTGGCCGCCGGCGCCGGTCTGGCCGCGGCCGATGCCGATGCGCACGGTGCGGCGGTCGGCTCCCCCGGTGTCCTCTCGGGCAACCTGCTCCAGGTTCCGGTCCACATCCCGGTCAACGTCTGCGGCAACACCGTCAACGTGATCGGTCTGCTGAACCCGGCGTTCGGCACCACGTGCGTCAACGCGTCGGGCCACGGCGAGCACCACACCGAGGGTGGCTACGGCGGCTGATCGCTGCCCCGCACATGACCGAGGCGCCGTGAGGGCCGAGGTTTGTGAGGAAGGCCCCCGCCGGTCGGCGGGGGCCTTTCCGTGTGTCCGGCGCGCGTGTCCGGACCTGTCCGGACCAGGTGCCCGTCAGGTCTCGTAGCGGTAGATCCCCTCGTGGCCCAGCATCGCGCGCGGCGGGATGCCCCAGGGCGGCATCGGCTCGTCCAGGGCGATCACCCGGCCGTGCTGGAGGTCGTACTCCGGCGGCGGGGTCGCGGGCAGGTAGCCGGACGCCGGGTGGCGCTGCTGCCAGCGGTCCCAGACGAGGTCGATGAAGGCGTGGTGCAGCCAGAACACCGGGTCGTTGGGGGCCGTGCCGCCCGTCATGTGGCCGCCGACCCACTGGTGGACCTTGTTGTGGTTGCGCCAGCGCTCGCTCTTGGGCGCGGCCCAGCCCTCCAGCTTGTTGCGGAAGCCGCCCGCCCGGGCCGTGGAGTCCCAGGGGTCCGTGTCGTAGACCGGGTCGTCGAGCGCCGTCCGCAGTTCGGCGGCGGTGGGCAGCTTGATGGGGTTCTGCGGTCGGCCGAGGTTGCGGGTGAGGAAGCGGGACTCGGTGAGGCCGACGGTGACCGTCCAGTTGCCGTGCCCGTACGCGAAGGGGCCGGTCATCACCTGGTGGTCGCCGTCGCGGCCGGTACCGCCGAGGAAGTCCTCCGCCCAGAGCGAGGAGACCGGGCTGTTGTCGGTGGTCCAGTCCCAGTACGGGATGGAGACGCCGGGGTCCAGGGCGCGCAGTTCCTTCTCGAATTCCAGCAGGTAGCGCCGGTGCCACGGGAAGAACGACGGTGACATGTGACCGACCCGCAGTTTGCGGTCCCGGTCCGGCACGAAGTACTTGTCGTGGGTCCGCACGAACGCGTCGTAGGTGCCATTGCGCTTGAGCTCCAGCACGGCGGCCGTGAACCGCTTCTTCTGCGTGCTGGTGAGGTTCTTCTGGTTCTGCCGGGTGTACACGCCGGTTTCCTCCCCTTTCCCGTGGTCCCGTCGGGTGCCGGCCGTCCGGTCCGGCCCCGCCGGGCGTCAGCCGTGGTGCGGGACGCCCGCGGCGAGCGCCAGTTGGGCGGTGCCCAGTTCGTCGACGGCCGCGCGGGCCAGTTCGAGGGGCGTCGCGAAGGACTCGAAGTGGTTGATCCCGCTGAGGTAGCTGCCGTCGGCCCGCCGCATGACGTGCAGGGGCCGGCCGTCGATGTGGATCCCGGCCCGTGTCACGGCGATGTGCCGCCCGCGGTACGTCTCCTCCGCGAGCGGGGCCGGGGTCAGCGTCTGCACGGGGCGCCGGGCCCGCAGTACGGGCGTCAGCGCCGCGCCGGTGACGGCGAGCACGGCGGCCGTGAAGACCGTACGGAGCGCCGTACGGCGGGTCGGTGGGGCGGTGGGGCCGGTGGCCGCGTGCATGCGTTCTCCCTCGCTCGGTGGCAGCGCTACGGGGTCTAACGCCCCGCGGCGGGCGAGGTCACCGCCGAGGGACCGGCCGGGGCGGGGGGAGGTGGAGCATGGCGGCCACTGCGGCCGGTCGGGGGTCCGGTAGAGGGGGTGTCCGCCGAGGATCAGGTCGCGTAGGGTGCCGCCCGGGACGGCGGGCGAAGGGGAGCGCGGGGCCGCCGGACGGGTCCCTGGTGGCGCGGTGCGCGGCGAGGACGCCGGCGGGGCCCACGGGCCCGCATCGGCCGGTCGGCCACGGCTCCCCCGCCTCGCGGCTCCCCGGATCCTGCCGTCGGCAGGCTTCTGGACAGATAGTCTGCGCGCAGATAATCTGTCCACAGATAACACGCGACGCCGATCGAGGAGATCCTCATGTGGGACTACGAGCACACCGTGGAGACCGACGCCCCCGCCACGGCGATCTGGGCGCTCTGGGCGGACGTACCGAACTGGGGCGCCTGGAACGGGGAGATCGAGCGGATCGACTTCCAGGGCCCCTTCGCCGTGGGCGCCGGGATCACCATGACCCCGCCCGGGGACTGCCCGGTGGAGCTGCGCGTGACCGATCTGGTCCAGGGCGAGTCCTTCACCGACGAGGCCCGGGTGGGCGGTCTCGTCCTGCGGACCGCGCACACCCTCACCCCGCTTCCCGAGGGCCGGACGCGTATCGTCTACCGGATGGAGATCACCGGTACGGGCGCCGACGAGGTCGGCCCGCAGATCGGTCCCGGCATCACCGCGGACTGGCCCGAGACGATGGCGTCGCTCACCGCCCTCGCCGCCCGGAGCTGAGGCGGTGCAGCCCGGCGAGAGCCCCGGATTCCTGCTCTGGCACGCCACGCTGCGCTGGCAGCGCAGCGTGGCGGCGGCCCTGGCCCCGCTGGGCCTGACGCACGTCCAGTTCGTCCTGCTCGCCTGCACCTGGTGGATGAACGAGCAGGGCGAGCACCCCAACCAGCAGGCCCTCGCCCGCCAGGCGGGGACCGACGTGAAGATGACCTCGCAGGTGCTGCGCACCCTGGAGCAGAAGGACCTGATCGCCCGGGAGGTCGACCCGGCCGACACCCGCGCCAAGCGGCTGCGCGTCACCGGCTCGGGCGCCGAGCTGGCCCCGCGCGCGATGGCCGCCGTCGAGGAGGCGGACGCCGCCTTCTTCGGCCCGGTCCCGCTGGGCGACGCCCTCACCCTGCTGGGCCGCCTCGCCCACCCGGCGGACGCGTCCTAGGCCCTGTCGCCCGCCGGCGCCCCGCAGCCGCCGGGCCCGGTGGGCGCGGCGGCTGCGGGGCGGGCGGTGTCAGGGTGCGGGGAGTTCGGCGAAGTCGGCGACCAGGGCGCGGTGGTGGCCCGCCGTGCCGAGGGCCAGCGAATCGGCCTTGGCCCGCTTGAGGTAGAGGTGGGCGGGGTGTTCCCAGGTCATGCCGATGCCACCGTGCAGCTGGACGCACTCCTCGGCGGCGCGGACGGCGACCCCCGAGCAGTAGGCCTGGGCGACGGCCACCGCGAGGGGCGCGTCCGGGGCGGAGGTGGCCAGGGCGTCGGCGGCGGCCCGGGCCGCCGCGCGGGCCGAGGCGACATCGAGCCACAGCTGCGCGAGGCGGTGCTTGAGCGCCTGGAACGAGCCGATGGGCCGGTTGAACTGGTGCCGGGTGCGGACATGGGCCACGGTCTCCGACAGGCACCACTGCGCCAGCCCGAGCTGCTCCGAGGCCAGCAGTCCCGCTCCTGCGAGCAGCGCCCCGGCGATCGCGGCGCGGGCGGTGGCCGGGTCGGCCAGCCGGGTGCCGCGGGCCCCGTCCAGGGTGACGGCGGCCAGCGGCCGGGTCAGGTCCAGCGGCACCTGCGGGGCGATCCGGACCTCCGCGGCCGGGACGGCGTACAGGCCGGTGTCGGCCAGCACCAGCAGCACGTCGGCGGCGGCCGCGTCCGCGACGGCCGTGACGGTGCCGCTGAGCACCCCGTCCCCGGCGTCCCGCACCACGACGGCGAGCGGCGCCCCGGGGGCGAGGGTGAGCGGCAGGACCGGTACGGACACCAGGGTCCCGGCGGCCAGTTCGGCGAGCAGCCCGGCGACGGCCGCGTGCTGGCAGTCGCAGTCGAGCAGGATCGCGGTCGCCAGTACGGAGCTGGTCAGGTACGGCACCGGGGCGACGGCCCGGCCCAGCTCCTCCAGGACGACGGCGGCCTCGCGGTGGCTCGCGCCCTGGCCGCCGAGCTTCTCCGGGACGAGCAGTCCGGCCGCGCCGATGCCCGAGGCGAGGGTGTTCCACAGCGCCGGGTCGTGCGGGGTGCCGCTCTCGATGCGCGCGAGCAGGGCCGCGGGGGCGCAGCGGTCGGCGAGCAACGCCCGTACCGCCGAGCGGAGTTCTTCCTCGGTCTCGGAGTACAGCAGGTCGAGGGAGGAGGTCATCGGGCCAGGTCCTTCCAGGCGAGGTCCTTGTCGTCGCGCGGCTCGGCGGGCAGGCCCAGGACGCGTTCGGCGACGATGTTGAGGAGGACCTCGCTGGTCCCGCCCTCGATGCTGTTGCCCTTGGCGCGCAGATAGCGGTATCCGGCGTCGCGGCCGGTGAAGTCGACGAGCTCGGGCCGGCGCATGGTCCAGTCCTCGTACAACAGGCCTTCTTCGCGGAGGAGTTCCACCTCCAGTCCGCTGATCTCCTGGTTGAGGCGGGCGAAGGTGAGCTTCATGCCCGAGCCCTCCGGGCCGGGCACCCCGGCGGCGAGCTGCTGGCGCAGCCGCTCGCCCGTGAGGCGGGCCACCTCGGCCTCGACCCACAGCTCCAGCAGCCGCTGGTGCAGGGCGTGGGTGCGGAGCTCGGGGCGCTCGCGCCAGGCGGCGGCGACGGGCGCGATCATGCCGCCCTCGCGCGGGATCCGCATCCCGCCGATGGAGACGCGTTCGTTCATGAGGGTGGTGCGGGCCACCTCCCAGCCCTGGCCGACCTCGCCGAGGCGGTGGGCGTCGGGGATCCGCACGCCGGTGAGGAAGACCTCGTTGAACTCGGCCTCGCCGGTGATCTGGCGCAGCGGCCGGACCTCGACGCCGGGGGCGCTCATGTCGCACAGGAAGTAGGTGATGCCCCGGTGCTTGGGCACGGCCGGGTCGGTGCGGGCGATCAGGATGGCCCAGCGGGCGGTGTGCGCGCTGGATGTCCACACCTTCTGGCCGTCGACGACCCAGTCGTCGCCGTCGCGCACCGCGCGGGTGCCGAGGGCCGCGAGGTCCGATCCGGCGCCGGGCTCGCTGAAGAGCTGGCACCAGACTTCCTCGCCCACCCACAGGGGGCGCAGGAAGCGGCGCTTCTGCTCCTCGGTGCCGTAGGCGAGGATCGTGGGCGCGGCCATGCCGAGGCCGATGCCGATGCGCCGCGGGTCGTTGTCGGGGGCCCCGGCGGCCTCGAGTTCGCCGTCCACGGCGGCCTGCAGGGTCCGGGAGGCGCCGAGGCCGCCGAGGCCCTCGGGGTAGTGCACCCAGGCGAGTCCGGCGTCGAAACGGGCGCGCAGGAAGTCGCCGCGGGAGGTGGCGCCGGGCGGGTGGGCGGCGAGCAGGTCGCGGACGCGGTCGAGGAGTTCCTCGGCGGTGATCACCGGGCGCCTCCGTCCAGGGCCGGTACGACGACCAGGCGGCCGGTGGTGACTCCGTCGGCGACGCGCTGGACGGCGTCGGCCGCCCCGGCGAGCGGGACCCGTTCGCTGATGAGGGGGGCGATCGCGCCGTCCGCCGCGAGCCGGGTGAGTTCGGTGTGGCAGGCGAGGATGGACGCCGGGTCCCGCTGCGCGTACAGCCCCCAGTGGAGTCCGACGACGGAGTAGTTCTTCACCAGCGCGTGGTTGAGCGCGGGGGCCGGGATCGTGCCGCTGGCGAAACCGACGACCAGGATGCGGCCCTCGAAGGCGACGCACTTGGCGGAGGCCGTGTAGGCGTCCCCGCCGACCGGGTCGTAGACCACGTCGGCGCCGTGGCCGCCGGTGAACTCCTTGACCCGCGCGACCAGGTCCTCGGAGCGGCGGTCGATGACCAGGTCGCAGCCCAGCGCCTCGGCGGCGGCCGCCTTGGCCTTGCCGCCGACGACTCCGATGACGGTGGCTCCGGCGGCCTTGCCGAGCTGGACGGCGGCGCTGCCGACACCGCCCGCGGCGGCGTGGACGAGGAGGGTCTCGCCGGGCTGGAGCCGGGCCCTGCGGTGCAGGCCGAACCAGCCGGTCTGGTAGCCGATGTGCAGGGCCGCGGCCGCGGCGTCGTCGAGGCTGTCGGGCGCGGGCAGCAGGGCGCGCGCGTCGGCGGTGACGTATTCGGCGAAACCGCCGTGCGGCAGGCTCGGGTTGGCGATGACGCGGCGACCGTCCTTGGTCTCGCCGCAGATCTCGACGCCCGGGGTGAAGGGCAGGGGCGGCCTGATCTGGTACTGGCCCCGGCAGAGGAGTGCGTCGGGGAAGTTGACGTTGGCCGCGAGCACCTTGAGCTTCACCTCGCCCTCACCGGGTACCGGTTCGGGAATCTCCTCGAGGCGCATGGCCTCACGGGGCTCACCCGGGGTATGTACTCGCCATGCCTGCATCCGGGGCCTCCAGCCGCCGTCGAGGAACCACGCTCCGCGGGCATACTAAGCGGTCGCTTGCCATGTTGGGAACCAGTTCGTCCGGACCGGACCAACGGGATCGGGCGCACCCATGGTGATCTGAGCCCCCGCGCGCTATCGATGCCCCCATGGAGCCCTTGGAGTCCCACGAGAACGCCCCGTCCGGACCGGACGGCCCGCACGCGTCCGGCGGTCCGCGCGCATCCAGCGGTCCGCGCGCGCCCGGGGGACCGCGCGCGTCCGGCGGTCCGCGCGCGCCCGGGGGTCTGCCCGGGCCGCCGCCCCTCGGCACCGCCGCCCTGCCGCCCGGTACGTACGCCGGCCAGGTGGTCCTGGTGACCGGCGGCGGCACCGGGCTGGGCAAGGCGATCGCGGCCGAGTTCGCCCGGCTGGGCGCGGACCTGGTGATCGCGGGCCGCCGCGCCGAGCAGCTGAAGGCGGCGCGGGAGGAGCTGGCCGCCGTCCCCGGAGCGGGCCGGGTGACGGCGGCGGTCTGTGACATCCGGGATCCGGAGCGGATCGCGGAGGTGTTCGACGCGGCCGAGGGGGCGCTCGGGCTGCCGGACGTGCTCGTCAACAACGCGGCCGCCAATTTCCCCTGCCCGGCGGAGGACCTCTCCCCCAACGCCTGGCGGGCGGTCGTCGACATCACGCTGACCGGGACCTGGTTCATGACCCGCGAGTTCGGCCGCCGGCACCTGGCCGCCGGTACGCCGGGGTCGATCGTCAGCATCGGGGCCTCGTACGCCTGGACCGGCGGCCCCGGCTTCGCGCACAGCGCGGCGGCCAAGGCGGGGGTGAAGAACCTGGTGGAGACCCTCGCGGTCGAGTGGGGACCGTACGGGATCCAGATCAACGGCCTGGTCCCGGGCCTGTTCCCGCACGCCGACATGACCGGGGACATCCGGGACGGCCTCGACCGGGCCGGCCCCGACGCCAAGGACGCCCGCCAGCCCGCGCTGCGGGTCGGCCGGCCCCGCGAGATCGGCTGGGCCGCGACCTTCCTCGCCTCCCCCTACGCCCGCTTCGTCACGGGCCACACGCTGGTGGTGGACGGCGCGAACTGGCAGCGCCGCTCCCTGGTCAACCCGGAGGTCGTCCCGGTCCGGGAGCAGCTGCGCCGGGGACCCTTCGGGTCGTGACGCGGTGAGCCCGGCGCGGCCTCGCCTCGGCGTACGGGATCGCGGACGCGGACACGGACGTGGAGGAACTGATGGCCACCCGGGAGTGGTGAGGAGGCCCGCCCCGTGCCGGCACGTCCGGGGCGGGCCTCGGGGGGTGACCTAACGACGCGCCTGCTTGATCTTGATCTGACCGGTCCGCGGGTGTCCCACGACCGTCAGGATCGGGGCGGTGGGATCCACGGGTCCGACCGCCTTGTTCGTGATGCGGCCGCTGTTCGTGCTGGACGGGTCGATCCGCACGTCCCATCCCGCGGGGACCACGACCTGCACGGTTCCCATCCCGCAGGAGACCTCCAGCGTCACTTCACGGTGCCGGCAGCTCGCCTGCGTGAAGTCGATCAGGATGTTCAGCATCTTGCACTCGGCCACGATCCGCGGCGGCACCACCCACGGGCCGGTCTGTTTGATCGCGGCCATGTGTGTCTTCAGCAACAGCGTCTCGGCCCCCGCCCCCTTGACGGCCGGCAGATCCGCGACCAGCGCGTCCAACTCCGCGTACGTCTTCGACGCGTACACCTGCTCCAGCCGCTCCTCCAGCTCGGCCAGATCGATCCGCCCGTCCCCGGCGGCCACTCGCAACCGCTCCGCCGCCGCGTCCCGGTCGCTGTCCGCCGCCCTGGTGTTCGTCCGGTCCTCGGACGCGGAGAGCCCCTGCCCATACGATTGAGTCATACAACGAATTTTGCCGCAGCCGTCACCCACGCGTCACCGCCGGTGGGGGCGAGCCCTTTTGGCGGCGGTTCTCACACGCCTAGCGGCCTTCGAAGCGGGCCGGGCGGCGGGCGGCCTTCGCCGTGTAGCCCTCGCGGCTGTCTTCCGAGGTCAGGGTCAGGGCGGCCGTCATCGCGACCCGGTCCAGGGCGCCCGGCAGGGCCGCGTCGGCGTAGGCGTCGACCGCCCGCTTGATGCCCTGGACGGCGAGCGGGGCGTTGGCCGCGATCTCCGCCGCCAGTGCCCGCGCCTCGGTGTCCAAGGCCTCCCGGGTGGTGACCAGTTGGACCAGGTGCAGCCGCTCGGCCGTCGCGGCGTCGATCCGGCGGCCGGTCAGCGCCAGCATCTTGGCCCAGCCCGCGCCCGCCTCGCGGGCGATCCGCAGATCGCCGCCCGCGTCCACCGCCACGCCCAGCGCGGCTTCCGGCAGCGCGAAGACGGCGTCGTCAGCCGCGACCCGGATGTCCGCCATCAGAGCCAGCTCGAAGCCGAAGCCGAGGCAGTAGCCCTGGACGGCGGCCACCACGGGCTGCGGGAGCCGGGCCAGGACGGCGAAGCGTTCGTGCACCCAGCGGATGCCCTCGTAGTAGTTGCGGGTGCGTTCGGCGGCCGAGGCCCCGGTGATCGCTCCGCCGGGGGCGGTGACGTCGATGCCCGCGCAGAAGGCCCGCCCCTCGGCCCGCAGCAGGACCGCCCGTACGGAGCCGTCGAAGCGGATCCGGTCGGCGAGCAGGCCGAGTTGGCGGGTCGATTCCCAGCTCCAGCCGTTGAGCTTCTCCGGACGGCACAGGGTGAGGACCGCGAGTCCGTCCGCGACCTCCAGACGGATGCGTTCCCCACCCTTCGCGATCTCCGTGGACAGCGTGTCGATCACGCCCGACCCCTCCCTCATGTCTGACGATGCGTCAGAATAGGTCGAGTGCTCCGCCGGGGGAAGGGTCAGCGCGGGAACACCTCGAACGCGACCGCGGGACGGCCGCCGAACCGGGCCGCCGTCCGCTCGACGTTCGCGGTCAGGAAGCCGCGCGCGTAGGCCTCGGGGTCCTCGTCCGTCAGGCCCTCGATGTACGCGCGGTGCTCCAGCAGCGACGCGACCGACCGCTCGAACCCGGGCCCGGCGTCCGCCGCGTGCGTCGGCGTGGCGGTACCGGCCACCGCCACCCAGCGCACCCCGCCCCAGGGCTCCAGGCCCTGCTCGCTGATGAGTTCGGGGAAGATCCAGCGGTTCCCCGCGTCGCCGGCGGCGTCCAGCGTGGCCCGGCCGACCGCCCGGTGGTCGGGGGTGTTCCAGTAACCGCCGCCGCCCTCGCCGCCCCAGGTGTCCCGGTGGTTCAGCGTGACGACCAGTTCGGGGCGGTGGCGGCGGATCGCGGCCGCGATGTCGCGGCGCAGGCGGGGGCCGTATTCGACCACCCCGTCGCGGTGGTCCAGGAACTCCACCGTCGATACGCCGACGACGGCCGCGCTGGCCCGCTGTTCGGCCTCCCGCAGCGAGGCGCACGCCGCGGGCTGGATCCCGTCGATCCCGGCCTCGCCGCGCGTGGCCAGCACGTAGACGACCTCGCGGCCGCCGTCCGTCCAGTCCGCGATCGCGGCCGCGCCGCCGTACTCCAGGTCGTCCGGGTGGGCGACGACGGCCAGCGCCCGCTGCCAGTCGGTGGGCATGGGTTCCAGCTGATTCGGTTCATCGGTCATGATGCGCACGATAGGCGACGGACCGAGCGGACGGACCGTCAATCTGACGGACACGGGAGCGGTATGACGGGCGGGGCATGACGGGCGCGACGGCGGCGCCGACGGGCGCGATGTGACAGCCGCGGCGACGCCGCTGACGGAGCGGTACGGGCGGGTCACGGCCCTGCTGGACGCCTCCGGCACCTTCTTCGAGTCCGCGCGGCAGGCCTTCCCGGACGCCGCGGGCGAGCCGCTCTTCCCCGCCGCGCGGTACGTCGTCCAGCGCGCCGAGGTCGCCGCCCTGCCCGCGGCGGATCCGGTGCGCCACTGGGCCGTGGATCCCCTGCGGGCCGCCGGACAGCTGCACGAGGTGGAGGGGCGCCACCGGCTCGGCGACGGCCTGACCCTGCTGCCGACCCCGGGGCACACCCCCGGTCACCAGTCGGTGCTGGTGGCGGCGGCCGACGGGCGGGGGCGGGACGTGGTGGTCACCGGGGACGCGCTGGTGCACGCCGTCCAGCTGGCGGACCCGGCGATCGCGTACTCCCGCGAACGCGACCCCGCGACGGCCCGCGCCTCCCGTGCGGAGCTGCTGGCGCGGGCCGCCGGGCGGGGTGCGCTGCTGGCCACCGCGCACCTGACCCGCGCCTTCGTCGACCCGCCGGAGGGCGGGGCCCGGCCCGTCTCCTAGGGGGTGTCTGACGGATGTGCGTGGGGAAGGAGGGGTGTCCGGTGCGTGCTCTCGGTGCGCCGACCGGAGGCCCGTGTACTGGACGTACTCGGGTTTTCGGTCGGTGCGGCGAGAGCGCGTGCCGGGCGCCGCGACGCCGCGGACATCCGTCAGACACCCCCTAGGGCCGCTTCAGGCCTCGTCGCGGACCAGGGCGAGCAGCCGGTCCAGGACGCGCGGGCCGCCCGCGCGGACCCCGTCGTGCTCGAACTCGTCCGTCACCCAGGTGCGCAGGCCCCGGATCGCCCCGGCGGTGGCCAGGGAGTGGGCGGTGTCCACGTACATGTCGTCGTGGTAGACGGCGGCGGCGACCGGCACCTCGTTCTCCGCGAGCCGCGCCGGGTCGTAGAGGGGCTGCCAGCCGGTGCGGGCCGCGAGGACCTCGGCGGTCGCGCGCAGCGGTACCAGGGACGGGTCCGTGGTGAAGTGCCAGGGGTGGATGCTCTCGCCGCTGAAGAGCAGCGGTTCGTCGCCGGCCAGGGTCTTGGCGGCGTCGAAGCGGGGGTGCGCGGCGCGGACCCGCTCGGCGGCCCAGTCGGTGGGGGTGGTGGGGTCCTGGGCGTAGATCGCCTCGTGCAGCAGCGCGTACAGCGGGTGCCCGGCGAAGGACAGCAGCGGCCGTACGCCGTCCAGGAAGGCGTCCGAGAGGGCCGGACCGGCGGGGGTGCGGACGAAGGCGTCCTCCAGAAGGTAGTGCAGCTGGTGGCTGCCGTCGCCGCCGCCGAGGAGGATGCCGAGGGACTGGAAGGCCTCGGGGGTGAGCCGGTGGCCGCCGGGGAGTTCGGTGGGGTGCTCGGCGAGGTGGGCGGCGATGGCGCGGGCACGTTCGACGTCCATCGGGTAACGGGCGTAGTGCGCCCGGTTCTTGCGCTCGATGCGCGGGACCGCCGCGGAGTAGACCTCGTCGGCGGAGGCCTCGAGGCCGGGCAGACCGCCGGTGATCAGGGCCGCGGCCAGGCCCTCGGGAGCGGTGGAGAGGTAGCGCGTGACGCAGAACCCGCCGAAGCTCTGGCCGAGTACGGTCCAGGGCGCGCCGCCGGTCAGGGCGGGACGGATGGCCTCGCAGTCGCGGACGATCGCGTCGGAACGCAGGTGCGCGAGGTACTCGGCCTGCTCGGCGGGGCCGCCGCGCAGCGGGAGGGTCTGCCGGTTCGCGGGGGTGGAGCGGCCGGTGCCGCGCTGGTCCAGGAAGAGCACCCGGAATTCGTCCAGGGCCCGCTCCAGCCAGGCCTGACGGCCGGTGAAGCGGCGGGCGCCGAAGCCAGGGCCGCCCTCCAGGTAGAGCAGCCACGGCAGGGAGGCCGGGTCCTTGCCGGTGGCCACGGCCTCGCGGGCGTACAGCTCGATGTGCTCGCCGTCCGGGCGGTCGTGGTCCAGCGGGACCGTGAAGTGGTGGTCGGTGAGGACGACGCCGGGCTGACGGTAGCTCTGGCCCGGGCGGTGGCTGGTGTTGGTCACGTACGGATCCCAAGGTCGGTGCGGTGGATTGCGTCCCGGGTGGGCGTTCCCGTGCCTCCGGCGGCGCCTAGAACGCCGGCGGGGCTGATGTCTGCCGCGCGGAGCCGGCCGGTCTCCCGTGGTCGGACCGGCCGGTCTCCCGTGGTCGGACCGGCCGGTCTCCCGTGGTCAGAACTGGACGACCGAGCGCAGTACTTCGCCGCGTTCCATCCGGGCGAAGGCCTCTTCCACCCCGTCGAGCGGGATGGTCTCGGAGACGAAGGCGTCGAGGTCGAGGCGGCCCTGCAGGTAGAGGTCGATCAGCAGGGGGAAGTCACGCTCGGGCAGACAGTCCCCGTACCAGGAGGACTTGAGGGCGCCGCCGCGGCCGAAGACGTCGAGCAGCGGGAGTTCGAGCGTCATCTCCGGTGTCGGGACGCCGACGAGGACCACGGTCCCGGCCAGGTCACGGGCGTAGAAGGCCTGCCGGTAGGTCTCCGGGCGGCCGACCGCGTCGATGACGACGTCCGCGCCGTTTCCGCCGGTCAGCGCCTGGACGGCCTTGACCACGTCCTCGGTGCGGCCGTTGACGGTGTGGGTGGCGCCCAGTCCCCTGGCCAGTTCGAGCTTGCGGTCGTCCAGGTCCACCGCGATGATCCGGCCCGCACCGGCCAGAGCGGCCCCGGCGACGGCCGCGTTGCCCACGCCCCCGCAGCCGATGACGGCCACCGAGTCGCCGCGGCCGACGTTGCCGGTGTTGATGGCCGCGCCCAGGCCCGCCATCACGCCGCAGCCCAGCAGTCCGGCGGCGGCGGCCGAGGCCGCCGGGTCGACCTTGGTGCACTGCCCGGCGGCGACCAGGGTCTTCTCGGCGAAGGCGCCGATGCCCAGGGCCGGGGAGAGCGGGGTGCCGTCCTCGAGGGTCATGGGCTGGGTGGCGTTGTGGGTGTCGAAGCAGTACCAGGGGCGGCCGCGCTTGCAGGCCCGGCAACGGCCGCACACGGCCCGCCAGTTGAGGATCACGAAGTCACCGGGGGCGACCCCGGTGACATCGGGCCCGACGGCTTCGACCACTCCGGCCGCCTCGTGGCCGAGGAGGAAGGGGTACGCGTCGTTGATGCCGCCCTCGCGGTAGTGCAGGTCGGTGTGGCAGACCCCGCAGGCCTGCACCTGTACGAGCGCCTCACCGGGTCCCGGGTCGGGCACGAGGATCGTTGTCGTCTCCACCGGTGCGCCCTTGCTCCGTGCGATGACCCCTCGTACGCGATGCGTCACGTCATACCCCGCTCTCATGTGATCCGTCCCGTACCGCGAACGTACACGGCGGGGCCCGCACGGGTGGCCCGGTGCGGGAGTTGTGTCACGTTTTCGACGAGGGCCGGGGCTCGGCTCGGCTGCGGCGATCACCACCTCTACGGCGCGAGGTCCGGTGGTACGGCCGCGCGCAGGGCGGCGGCGAAGGCGGCCACGGCCGGGTGGGCCGCGGCCCCGCTCCGGAAGGCGATCTTCGTACGCCGCTCCATCGGCAACCGGGTGAGGCGCACCCCGGGCACGGCGGGCATCCCGGACTCACCCGGCGCCCCGGACACCGCGGGCCCGACGGACCCGACGGACCCGGTCACGCCGAGCTGCGGTACGACGGCCACCCCCTGCCCGGCCGCGACCAGGGCGAGCACGGTCGCGAAGTCGTCCACCCGGTGGCGCTCCCGCGGGGTGAAGCCGGCGGCCTGGCAGGCCCGGACGGTCATGGCGTGGCAGAGGGTGCCGGGGGTCGCGGTGATCCAGGGCGCGCGGCGGTGGGCCCGCAGCAGCGCGCCCTGATCGGGCCCCGCGGCAGGGGTGGAGGCAGGGGCCGGTTCGGGACCGGGGGCCGCGGGGCCGGGCGGGGCCGGTTCCGCGAGGTACATCGCCTCACGGAACAGCGGCTCGGCCGTCAGGCCCGGCTCCTCGGGCGCGGGAACGAAGTCGTACTCGTGGACCAGCGCCACATCCAGGTCACCGGCCCGCAGGGCGTCCGCGACGGCGGCGGGGTCGGTCTCCGAGACCATCGCCTCGAGGGCCGGGTGGCGCCGGGCGAGGGTGACGAGGGCCGCGGGCACGATGGCCCGGGTCGCGGTCGGGAAGGCACCGACGCGCAGGGCCCCGGCCGGCCCGCCCCGGGCTTCGGCGAGATCCGCCTCGGCCTGTTCCAGGCGCTCCAGCACCGCTTCCGCGTGGCCGACCAGATGGTGACCGGCGGGGGTGAGCCGGACCCGGCGGCCGGTGCGCTCCAGCAGGGGCAGACCCGCCTCGCGCTCGAGGACGGAGAGCTGCTGGGAGACGGCCGAGGGGCTGAAGGCCAGCGCCTCGGCGACGGCGGCGATGGTGCCGCGGCGGGCGAGTTCGCGCAGCAGGCGCAGGCGGCGTAGGTCGAGCATCGGCTCAGCTTACGGGTAGGGAAAGAAATGCGAACTGGACCCGATGCTCGGGGTCCGGCCACCCTCGTACCCATGGCGCAGAAGCAGCAGACGGCACAGGACACGGTGGCCGGACCCGCCCACCCCACGACCCCCGCCCACCCCACGACCACCTCCCACCCCACAACCCCCTTCCTGCACGGCATCCACGTACCGCTCATCACCCCCTTCGACGCGTCCGGCGGCGTCGCCCTGGACGCCCTGGAGGCCCTGGCCCACGAGGTGCTCACGGCGGGCGCGACCGGCATCGCCGCCCTCGGCACGACCGCCGAGGCCGCGAGCCTGGACGAGGCGGAACGCGACGCGGTCACCGAGGTGTGCGCCCGGGTCTGCCGGGAGCGCGGGGCGTTCCTGAGCGTGGGGGCGGGGAGCAGCGGCACCCGGGCGAGCGAGGCCGCGCTGGAGCGGCTGCGGCGGTGGCCGGAGGCCCGGGCCGCGCTGGTGACCGTCCCGTCGTTCGTGCGGCCCTCGGCGGCGGGGGTGCTGGCGCACTTCGAGCGGCTGGCGGCGCTCGCTCCCGTACCGCTGATCGTCTACCACATCCCCTACCGGACCGGTCAGCCCCTGCACGCCCGGGCGCTGCGGGCGCTCGGGGCACTGCCCGGGGTCGCGGGGGTCAAGTACGCCGTGGGCGGCATCGACGAGGACACGGTGGCACTGCTGGGCGAACTGCCGGACGGGTTCACGGTGATGGCGGGCGACGACGCGTACGTCTCGCCCCTGCTCGCCCTCGGGGCCGGCGGCGGGATCCTGGCCTCGGCACATCTGGCCACGGACCGGTTCGCCGCGCTCGACGCGGCGTGGCGGGCGGGTGACGCGGTGGGGGCCCGGGCGCTGGGGCACGCGCTGGCCCGGCTGTCGGCGGCCGTGTTCACCGAGCCGAATCCGGTGGTGCTGAAGGGGGTGCTGCACGCGCAGGGGCGGATCCCGACGCCCGATGTGCGGCTGCCGCTGCTGCCGGCCGGCCGGACCTCGGTGCGAGAGGCTTTGCGCCGGCTCGCGGAGCTGCCTGAATAAGTATGTATGGGTGATTTGCCCTTGAATGCGGTAGGGGCGGGCCTCCGGTGATGTGAGTCACGCCGGACGGCCCCCCTCCAAGTCCCCCGCGAGGCCTGCGGAACGCGTAATTCCGGGCGCCGCAATGAAATTCGGCATTCCCCGCCCGGCACGGCCGGGATGAATTCCACCGGCCGGTATCGATATACCGATCACCGCGTGGAATTCAAGTCCTTGCTCCCTGCCTCCCCCCTCGCTTACGGTCACCGCAATCCGGGTGGACCGCCAAATCCTGCCGCCACCCGGGAACCCATCCCACTCACGTACGGCAGGAGCGGGGGAACCAGGTAGGCCGCCGGTCCGGATCTTGAATCCGGACGGGCTCGGGGTGAAGTCGCGCCACTGACACGCATGTCTCCTTCATGTCTCACGCATGTCTGGAACATGCCGTGCCACGGCGCGGCCGGACAGCTCCCGTCCGAACCCGACAGCTCACCTCGCAGGCGACGGAGAGGAATTCGCCATGTCCGCAACGGGCAAGCACCGCCGTCCCAAGACCAGCCAGCTCGCCCGACTGCTCGCCGTCGCGGGCACCGGTGGCATCGCACTCGCTCTCCCCCTGATCAGCGCTTCCGGCGCCGAGGCCGCGCAGCCGGCGGCCCAGCCGGCCACGACCACCACCTCGGCCGCGGCCTCGGTTTCGACCTCGGTTTCGACCTCGGTTTCCGGCGTTGCCGCAAAGGCGGCCGCACCCAAGATCTATTCCGTGGTGGCGGGTGACACCCTTTCCAAGATCGCACAATCGCATTCCGTGAGCGGCGGCTGGAAGAAGCTGTACGAGGACAATCGCGCGGTGGTCGGCAGCGACCCGTCGGTCATTCGGCCGGGCACCAAGCTGACGATCGGCGGCCCGGCGAAGGCGAGTTCGGGAACGGCGGCCGCCACGACGGCGCCCGCGGCGCGGGGTTCCGCGGCCGAGCCCGCCCGGGCCGACCGTTCCGCGCGGCCCACCACGCTGTTCGCCAACAACCTCGACGGCTGGATCCGGCAGTCGCTGGAGATCATGGCCCAGCACGGAATTCCCGGTACCTACGACGGAATTCGCCGCAACGTGCTGCGCGAGTCCTCGGGCAACCCCCTCGCGATCAACAACTGGGACTCCAACGCGGCGGCGGGCATCCCCTCCAAGGGCCTCCTCCAGGTGATCGACCCCACCTTCCGGGCGTACCACGTGCCCGGAACCGCGGCCGACTCCTACGACCCGGTCGCGAACATCACCGCGGCCTGCAACTACGCCGCCGCCCGCTACGGCTCGATCGACAACGTCAACAGCGCCTACTGAGCCGAAGCACACCAGGACGCGGCCACCAACGACCGCTGCGCGGCGTGCAGATGGGTGGCCGCGGCCAGCCAGGCCCACGCGTAGCGGTCAGCCCCGGGATCGACGAGGCGGCCGAAGACGTCCCGGGAGCGCCGGTCCGCCTCGGCGGCCAGCTCCGCGGTCAGCTCCCCGGCCGCCGCGAACCCGGCCCGGCGCAGCGGTTCCGGACCCCCGGCCGGGGCGAGATCGCCCCGCGCCGCCTCCGCCACCGCCCGGCGGCCCCCCGCGACCCCGGATTCCAGCAGCCGTCGAACCCGCCAGAGCGGTGAGTCGCGCAGCGGATCCGGGGTCGTCGGCAGGTGCGGAGTGTTCGGCATGGGCGGTACGGGCGGTACGTCCGGTACGCCCGCGGCGGGTCCCGGGGCTCCGGCCGGGAGGTGGGCCCCCTGGAGCCGGTCGTAGCCGAGGTCGGCCCGGCCCAGCCACTCCGGCGGCAGCCGCAGCGTGTACGCCGCTCCGGGCACCGGGCCGACGGCGAGCGGGCGCAGGGTGGCGGCCCGGTCCGGATCGGGCCGCCCCAGCACGCGCAGCGCCATCCCGGGACGCTCCGCGAGGCGGCGCAGGTTCGCGGTGTGCGGCAGCTCCGGGTGCGGATGGGCCGGGACCAGGCCGATCAGCGGCGCGTCCGGACGTACCGAGCCGTCGGGCGACAGCTCGCGCACCAGCAGCCGGTCCCCCGCCGGGCCGACCACCAGCACGTCACAGCCGAGCAGCCCGGGGTCGGCGGTGGGCCACCCGGTCGCGGAGCCGGCCAGGGCCCGGGCCACCGCGTCGGCGGCCGGGCGGGCGAAGAGGGCGGCCGCGGCCGGTTCCGCGCTCCAGTCGATCCCGCGCAGCGGAGTCGCCCGTACCCCGCGGCCCGCACCGAGGCGGCCGTCCTCGGAGACCGTGGCCCCCGACACCAGCAGACCGCCCCGCGCCAGACCGGCGTGGTCGAGGGCGGCGCCGCCGAGCGCCACGGAGGCGGATCCGGCGCCACGGGCCCGGGCCAGGCCGCCGGGGCGGACGTCGGCGAGGGTGTAACGGGCGCCGTCGGAGCCGACGAGGTGGGTGACCACTCCCCCGTGCCCGGCGGCGGAGAGCACCGGCTCCCGGCACAGACCGTGCACGCGCAGGCTGCCGCCGGAGCGGTAGCCGCGCCGCGCACCGCCGGGGTCCGGCACCGCGGCGGTGTACAGCAGCTCCCGGAAAGCTCCGGTCAGCTCGGTCAGGCGCTGGGCCGCACTGCGCTCGCGGGCGGCGCGCAGCCCGCGGACCACCCGGAGCGCGGCAGCCTCGGCGCGCGGCAGCCCCGCGAGGCGCGCGGTGTGGGCGGCCCGGAGCAGCTCGGCCTGGACGACGGCTCCGCCCGCGGGGACCCCCGCCGCCAGTGCCACGGCGGCCGCCTCCCACAGGGCCGCGGCGGCCACCACCTGCGCGGCGGTCAGCGGGGGTTCGGGCTCGAGTGCGGGTGGGAGTTCCGGTTCCGGTTCGGCGGCCGGCTCGGAGGGGGTGCGGGGTGCGGTGGTGCCGGGCTCGTGACGGTCCTGGACGGCGGACCCGGCTCCCGGATCCGGCTCTTCCGGTTCCGCGGCGGGTTCCTTTTCCGCGGCGGGTTCCTTGGGTTCGGCGAGCGGGGACACCGCGAGGGCCGCGGTGCGGTGGAGGCAGCGGGGGTTCAGGAGGCAGCTGCAGGTGGCCTGGCCGGGATCGGTGACCGTCCCGGAGGGTCCGGGTCGCAGGGTGACCAGGGCGTCTTCGCCGAAGCGGTAGGAGACGCTCCCGTCGGCCGCCGTGAGGGCCGGCGGACTGCCCGCCGCGCAGGTTTCGACGGTGGCGTCGAGCTTCTTGCGCAACCGGGGGCTGAGCTGCCCGACGGCCTCGGCGAGCACGTCGGCGGCCACCGGCGCGAGCGCGGCGGCCCGATCGGTGCCGCCCGCTCCGGTGCCGGCCGTATCGGTGTCGGGGATGGGGATCACGGGCGGTCTCCACGGAGGCGGTCGCCGACCCAGCGGGCCAGGGCGAGGGGGCTGAGGGCGGCCACCGGCATTCCGGCCGCGACGAGTTGCCGGGCGACCGGGACGGAGTAGCGGGGCGTACCGGAATCGTCGAGGGCGGCGCAGCCCATCAGACGGGCCCCCGAGGCGGCCAGCGCGCGGACCTCGCCGAGCAGCCCGCCGAGCGGCCCGCCCTCCTCGAAGTCGCTGACCACGACGACCAGCGTGCGGCTCGGCACGGTGATCAGCGAGCGCGCGTGCGCGAGCCCGGCGGCGATGTGCGTACCGCCGCCGACCCGTACTTCGAGCAGTAGCGACAAGGGGTCCTCGACCTGGCCCGTGAGGTCAACCACCTCCGTGGAGAAGGCGAGGAAGTGGGTGGAGAGCATGGGAACTCCCGCCAGTACGGCGGCGGTCAGCGCGGACCAGACGACCGAGGCCTCCATCGAACCGGAGACGTCGACGACGAGGATCAGCCGCCAGTCGGCCTCGCGGTTCACCCGGGTGCTGAACACCGGCCGTTCGGGTACGACGACCACCCGGCCGTCGTCCAGCCTGCGGGCGTGCGCCAGATTGGCCCGCAGGGTCCGGGGCAGGTCCAGCATGCCGCCGGGGCGGCGGGTGGGGCGCGGGGTGGACAGGCCCGAGAGGGCCGGGCGCAGCCGGGTGGCCAGCTCCTTGCGCACCTCCTCGACCAGCCGTTTCACCAGGGGTCGCAGCCTGGCGAGCTGCTGTTCGGGCAGCCCTCCGGCGAGGGAGAGCACCGAGGTGAGCAGCTCCACGGAGGGCCGTACGGAAGCGGGGGCGAGCTGGGTCAGTACGTCGGTGCGGCCCGCTCCGGCGGCCGCGGCGAGCACCTCTTCCCGTACGTCGGTCCCGAAGAGCGCTTCCAGCTCCTCGGCCCACTCGCGCGCCGTGGGGAACGAGGCCTCGCGGCCGCCGCCGCTCCCACCGCCGTCGAGGTCGCTCGCGCCCTCGCCGCGGCCGGCGCCGTACAGCTCGTCCAGGGCGTGGGCGTAGCGGCGGGCTCCGGCGGAGAGCCGGTCGTGGTGGCGGCCCAGGAGCAGGCGCCAGCGGTCGGGCGGGGTGAGCCGGT
Source organism: Streptomyces sp. NPDC002138 (assembly GCF_040296485.1). Lineage (NCBI taxonomy): Bacteria > Bacillati > Actinomycetota > Actinomycetes > Kitasatosporales > Streptomycetaceae > Streptomyces > Streptomyces sp. NPDC002138. The sequence goes on from NZ_JBEOXE010000008.1 coordinate 172,568, forward strand.
GCGGGGCGGCGGGCTCGGGGCGGGGGTCTCCCGCCGGGGCGGGCACGGGGGTGGGGACGGTCGCGGGGGTTCCGGCGGTGCGGGGGACGGGCAGCGGTACCGGCAACGGGAGCGCCGCGAGGGCGGCGAGGCCCGCGGCGTCCGCGGCGGCCCACCGGGCCAGCAGGGCGGGCGGCGCGTCGAGGGACAGGTCGATCCGGTCGCCGAGGCGTTCCGTGACGGTGTCCAGGAGCCGGTCGCGGGCCGCCGGGGCGAGGGCGTCGAAGCCGCCGCGCAGGGCGGGGAGCCGGTCCAGGAACTCCTGGTCGGCGAGGCGGTCGATGCGGTCCAGGAGGGGGGTGAGGGCGGCCGGGGAGGAGTCGAGGAGCGGGCCGGCGGCGGTGAACAGGCCCGCGAGGCGACGGGTGAGCGCGCGGCGGCCGTCGGCGGTGGTGGCGCTGTCGATCCAGCCGGCCGCGCGGTCGCCGAGGTCCGCGGCGGGGTCCAGGTCGAGCAGGACCCGTACGGCGAAGGCCGCGCCCTGCATCAGCGGCGAGGCGGTGGCGGTACGGGTGCCGGTGGCGGGGCCGGTGCCGGTCAGGGTGGCGAGGGACGCGTCCAGCCGCAGCCCGAGGCGATGGGCGGCGGCCCGGTCCGCGAGGGCCACCAGGGCGGCCGCGTCGGCCGGGTCCTCGCTTCCGGCGAGGCCGGGCAGGGCGCGGACGGACGCGTCCAGCAGATCGGCGCCGAGGGCGGTGGTGTCGACCCGGCCGCCGGGGAGGTGGCCGCGCCGCAGCGCCTCCAACAGCTCCAGGGATTCCAGGAGTTCGGGCAGGGTGGCGGCGGCGGGCAGCACTTCGGCGGCCTCCTCCAGCCGGGCCGTCAGGAGTGCGGGCAGATCGCAACGGGCCGCGGCGGCCAGGCCGGTGAGCACCTGGGCGCAGGTCGGGCCGCCCTCGGCGGCGGCGCGGCGGGCGGTGTCGCGCAGGGTTCCGGCGGCCGCCTGCTCGGCCGTGACGCCGCGCACACCCGCGAGATCGAGGCGGGCGGGGACCGAAGGCGTCCAGGAGAGTCGCCACTTGGTGCCGAGGGCCGCGCCGTCGCCGGTCGCGGCGACGGTGAGCTGTTCGCCGTACGCCGCGCCGCACACCAGCAGCCGTTGCAGCAGGACCTCGCGGCGAGCATCCAGGGCGGAGCGCAGCGGGTCGAGGCGGATCTCGCGCGGGGCGGGGTCTTCGGGCGACGGCAGGCGCAGCGCGGCCAGTTCGGCCTCGACGGAGGGGCCGAGGCCGGACCGGGGGGTGTGGGGGGCGGTCCGGCCGCGGGCGGTGCCGATGAGTACGGCCTCCAGGGCGCGGGCCAGCGCCCGGCCGCGGCCCAGGGGTTCGCCCTGGGCCAGGACGGTCGTGACGGCCTCCAGCAGCTCGCCCCGGCCGGGGGCGGGGAGCCCGCGCAGCCGGGCCAGGTCGCAGGCGACGCGCAGGGTTTCGGCGGCCTCCCCGGTCCCGGCGGTGTGCCCGGCGCGGCGGAGCTCCCGGCAGACGGCGGTCACGGCGACGGAGGCCGCGTCGCGCACCCGGGCGGGGTCGCCTGCGGCGGTCAGGACGGCTTGCTGCCAGAGCGGGTCCCGGATGCCGGCGGGGTACCCGGAGCGCGAGTCGAGCAGATCGAAGGAGTACGGCACGAGCGAGGTCACCACCCCGCCGGCCCCGGCCCCGGCCCGGGGGCCGGGTCCCGGGGTGCGGGTGCCGGTGCCGTCGCCTGGGCGGGGGTGGGTCCCGGGGCCTGCGCCCGGGCCGGTGGCCGTGCCCGGGCCCACCGGGGCTGTGCCGGCGTCGGTGCCGGCGTCGGTGCCTCGGCCAATGCCCAGGCGGGTGCCGGGGCTTGAACTGGTGGCCGGGCCCACCGGGTCGGCACCGCTGTCGGGGCCTCGGCCGGCGGCGGGGCTCGGGGCTGGGGCGGTTCCGTTGGCTGGGGGCGGCGGGCTCGTGGCGGTGCTGGGGGCTGGGTGGGGCAGGAGCGCGGGGGCGTGGAAGGCGCCGATCACGGCGGCCACGCGGCGGCCCGCGGCGGTGAGGGCGGTGATCACTTCCCGCATGTGGGCTTCGCGAGCCAGGTCCCTGGGGTCGATGGCCCCGGTGTCCTCGCGCAGGGCCCAGCCGACGCCGAGGGCGGCCCGGCGGATCGCTTCGGGTGGGCAGCCGGGGGCGAGCACCTCTACCGCGCGGTCCCAGAGGTCTTCGCCGTCTCGGCCGGTGCCTTTGGCGGACAGGGCGGCGGCGTATCGGGGCCGGGCCGGTGGCGGGGGCGGGCCGCCGGGATCGACGGCCGGTGGGCCCTCCGGGGGCGCCTCAAACGCCGGCGAGGCTGAATGTGCCCCCGCGGCCACCGGGTGGGCATCACCCAACCCCCCGCGTACGGAGCTGGCGGGGGCGACAGCCGGGACGGCCGGTACGCCCTCCGGGGGCGCCTCGAACGCCGGCGAGGCTGAATGTGCCCCCGCGGCCGCCGGGTGGGCATCACCCGACCCCCCGCGTACGGAGCTGGCGGGGTCGACAGCCGGGACGGCCGGTACGCCCTCCGGAGGCGCCTCGAACGCCGGCGAGGCTGAATGTGCCCCCGCCGACGGGGCTGGATGTGACGCCGCTGGGGGTGCGCCGGTCAGGGGGAGGTCGCAGCAGATGACGTCGATGTTGCGGGCGCGGGCCCAGCGGATGGCGGACAGTTCCGGGGAGAAGTCCGCGAACGGGTAGAAGGCCAGGTGGCCTTCGGGGGTGGTGCCGGCCAGGGCGATCGGGGCCAGGGTTTCCGGGTCGCCCAGGTGGGGCAGCCAGGGCTGGAAGTCGGCCGGCAGTTCCACGCAGACCACGTCCGCGCCGGAGGCGGCCAGCAGGGCGGGCGTCACCGCGGCCAGCGCGGGGCTGTGGTGGCGCACGCCCAGCAGGTACGGCTCCCGGGACGCGGCCAACGCCGCCACCACGCTCCGGGGTTCGGGGGACGTCATCGCAGCGAACCCCGCAGGTCCCACAGGCGGCGCCACATCGCCGAGCCGTCCTCGGCCCGGCGGCGGACCGGGCCGTCCCAGTACCCGAGCAGCCGCCCGTGGTCGGCGGGGTCGTCCTTGCGGACCACTCCGAGGAGGTGCCCGGGCAGCAGGTCGAGCACGTCGCCCCCCGGCAGGTACGCGGCGGCGACCCCGAGGGACGCGGCCACCTGGACGGCTTCGGCGGTGGACATGACCGTACCGGGGCGCTCCACGTCCCAGCCCTCGGCGGAACGCCCGGAGCGCAGGTCGCGGAAGACGGTGACCAGCGCGTCGAGCACCGCGTCGTCGACCCCGAAGGCGGCGCCCGCCCGCTGGACGGCGGCCACGGCCTGGCGGCGGATCAGGGCCGCTTCCGCGTCGGGGTCGGCGATCGGCTGGACCGTCTCGAAATTGAAGCGGCGCTTGAGGGCCGCGGACATCTCGGAGACGCCCCGGTCGCGCAGGTTCGCCGTGGCGATGACCGTGAAGCCGGGCGCGGCGCTCACCTGCGCGTCTTCGGAGCCGGTGAGTTCCGGCACGCTGATCCGGCGGTCGGAGAGCAGGGAGACCAGCGCGTCCTGCACCTCGGGCAGGCAGCGGGTGATCTCCTCGACCCGCACGACCCGCCCGGTGCGCATGGCGGCGAGCACCGGGGAGTCGACCAGGGCCTGCGGGGTGGGCCCCTGGGCCAGCAGGAGGGCGTAGTTCCAGCCGTAGCGGAAGGCGTCCTCGGTGGTTCCCGCGGTGCCCTGGACGGTGAGCGCGCTGGTACCGCAGACGGCGGCGGACAGCAGCTCGGAGAGCATGGACTTGGCGGTGCCGGGCTCGCCGGTGAGGAGCAGGCCGCGCTCCCCGGCGAGGGTGACGACGCAGCGCTCGACGAGGGCCCGTTCGCCGACGAACTTCGCGGCGATGGCCAGCTTGGCGGGCAGGCCGGTCCGGCGCCCGGGCAGGGCGAGTTCCGTGCCGTCGCTGCCGCAGACGAAGGTGACGACGGCGCGCGGGGTCAGCAGCCAGCCGGGCGGGCGGGGCCCGGTGTCCTGGGCGGCGAGGAAGGCGAGTTCGGCGGCGTACCGCTCCTCGGCCGGCAGGCTCTGGCGGTCCCCCGTGGTGGCGGGGGCAGCGGGGGTGGGAGCAGCGGCGGCGGGCCGCTCGGTGACGGTCATCGGGTGTCTCTCCGGTGCGATGGGGGCGTGGGCGGCGGTCAACGGCGGCGGGTGCGCTTGACCTTGAGCGTCTCGAAGCGCGGGGCGTCGCCCTCGCGCACCCGCTGCCAGGCGCGCCGGTAGAGGTCGGCCGCCGGTTCGGACGGGACGAGCACGCCGAGGACCGGCCGCCCGCCGGCGAGCGGCTCGTACAGCGGGAGCTTCCACTGCTCCAGCGGCAGCGCGGGGGCGGTGGCCTCCGTCCAGGCGCCCGGGAGGAACAGGGTGCGCCCGGCGCGGGCCCGGGTGCCGCTCACCACGAGGTCGGTGGCGGCCAGTTCGGCGCGGGCCGCCTTCAGCCGGGCGGGCTTCCAGCCGGTCCAGCGGGCGGTGTTGCGGTCGGTGGGGTCGGGCATGGCGAGGAGCGCGAGGTACAGGGCGGCCGCGTCGGCGCCCAGCCCGTGGGCGGTGGCGGCTTCGGCGACCAGGTCCGGTACCGACCGGCTCGGGTCCTGCGGCCACCAGGTGCCGTCGGGGGCCGCGGAGCCCGCCGCCGGGGCTCCGGGGTCGGCGAGCAGCGCGGCGAACCGCGCGGTGTGCACGACCCGCAGGGCGGTCTCCAGGGAGGTCGGCCACTGTTCGGCGGTGCGCAGCAGCGGCAGGTACGGGTCGGTTCCGGCGGAGTCGAGCAGGGCCGGGCGGATGGCGGGCTTGGGCTGGTCGTCGGCGGTCGCCAGGACCACCGCGCCGAACCGGTCGAAGCCCTCGCCGGTCTCGGTCGGCGTACCGGCCGTCGTGCGGAAGTCCCCGAGCCGCGCGAACTCCTCGGCGCTGAGCAGGAGTTCGGGCGCTGCGAGACGCTGGCGGAGGGCGGTGAGAGCGGGCGGGAGGGCGGCCCGGAGCGGGTCGCCCGCGGGCAGCCGGTGGGCCAGCCACGCGGTGCAGGCCAGCACGCCGGTCAGGACGGTGGTGGTGAAGGGGCGGGCGGTCGCGTCACGGGGCTCGGCGTGGTCCCCCCTGATCGTCCAGGGCACGTCGGTGGAGAGCTCCGGCGCGCTCGCCGGGTCGAGGAGCGCGGGCAGGGCGCGCTGGGCTCCCCATCCGGCGCGCACCTCCCGGACCGCTTCGGCGAGCAGTGCCTCGGGTACGGGCGTACGTCGGCCCACGCGCCGGTTCCACAGCTCGGCGGCGGCGGCCACGTCCGGGCCCTCGGTCCACAGCCCGGCGGGGTCGGCGGGCAGCAGCGCGCCGGTCAGGGCGCGCCGCAGGTCGAGGTCGAGGCTCCGCAGCTCGATCCGGGCGGCGGACGCGTCGGCGACCTTGACGTCGAGCAGGGTGCGCAGCTCGGTGGGCAGGAAGTTGTGGTCGTAGGCGTCGATGCGGGGCAGTCCGGCGACCAGCAGTTTGGCGAGGGCGGTGGGGACACCGGTCAGCCGGGCGAACTCCCGGGCGGCTTCGGGGAACCAGGGCACGTCTCCGCGGGCTCCCGCTTCGGTCAGGAAGCGGGTGATCCAGCCGGCGTCGCGCGTGCGGTCGCCGAGGGGGGCCTCGGCGCGCAGGGTGTAGGGCTCGGGCGCGGTGAAGCGGCCGGTGGGGTCGTGCAGGAGCGCGCCGAACTCGTGGCCGTCGGGGACCGGCCGGGCCACCTCGGTGAGGGCGAGGACGGCGCCGCCGCCGAGCGGGAGGACGGTGCGGTGGTGGACGGTGTGGCGCGCGCCGTTGTCGGTGCGGACGTGGTCCGGGGTGAGGTGGACCAGGACCCGGCGCCAGCTGTCGGCGGACCCCGTGGCCGAGGCCAGGCCCAGCGTGTCCACCGTCCCGAGCAGGGTGCACAGCGCGTCGCGCTGGGCCCCGGTGGTCCCCGGGGCGACCGCGCGGTAGGCGAGGGCGGCGGGGTGGTCGAGCAGATCGGACCAGGGCAGGCCGGAGTTCGGCAGGTCCGGCAGGTCGAAGTGGACCCGGCCGGGGGCCGCGGGAGCGGTGGTGTCGGCGCGCGCCGTCGCGATGGCGTGGAGGTACTGGTGGAGCAGGTCCCGCTCGCCGTGCCAGCGGTAGTAGCCGGATCCGGTCAGCCCGCCGAGCGCTTCGTGCAGCACGGCGTCGGTGGGGCCGGTGGCGGTCGCCGGGGCGGCGCCGCCGGGTGCGAGGCGGGCGGCGGCGCGGTCGAGGACGGACTGCTGGGTGAGCGTGAGCCGGAGGGCCTCGACGACGCCGCCGATCATCTTCGGGTGGGTGACCGCGGGCAGGGCCGCCGCGACCAGGGCCGGCAGGTCGGCGTTCTTGCCCGCGGCGGCCGCCGCCTTCAGGAGCGCGCCGACGCTCTCCCGGTCGGCGGCGCGCAGCGCGGCGGAGGCCTCGGGGTCGCGCGGGCGCAGCGCGTACCAGTGGGCGAGGGGCGGGAGTTCGACGCTGCCGGTCGCGAAGGTGTCGCCGTACCCGCCGCGCGAGCGGAGGGTGACGACGCCATCGGGGTCGGTGAGGGAGAGTTCGCGCCAGTGGTGGGTCAGGACGCGGAGGCGGTCGTCGCCGGGGAAGGCCGGCGCGGAGACGGGCATCTCCCGGCCTTCGGGGGATGTGACGCGGCGGCCCGCCGTGTCGCGCGCGCTCCAGCCGTGGCCGGGGACCCGCACCGCGCACCAGCCGAGCAGTCCGTCCACGGGGGCGCCGAGCACGGAGCCCGCCACCGTGGGCGCGGGCCGCAGCCAGTTGCCCTGGCAGGAGCAGTTCCCGCTGCACGGGCCCGCGGGGATGCCGTCGGCGGCCTGGTCGCGCACGGCGTCGGCGAGGAAGGCGGGCAGGGAGCGCCGCCCGTGGGCGCCGCTCGCGGGGTCGTATTCGCACCAGCCGCCCGCGGCATCGCCCTCGGCGTCCTCCCACACCCAGTACGCGGCTCCGTCGTGGAGCACCGGCCGCTCGCTGGGCAGCCGGGTGTCGCCGCGGTGCAGGACCCCGCCGCCGACGGCGCGGCCGCCGCCGGGCAGCGGCAGGGAGACGTGCTGCGAGCGCAGGCTCCAGTACCCGCGGCCGCCGCCGTCCTGGTCGAAGCCGACGGTGAAGACCCGGTCGGGGGTGTGGTGCCAGTAGCCCTCGACCGCTCCGCCGTACGTTCCCCAGAACACCAGCAGTTCGCCGTCGACGTAGTGGAAGCCGTACCGGCGCGTGCCGCCCTGCGGGGAGCGCAGGTCGTGGACGAGGACGGTGGACTCGGCGTCGATGACGCGGACCTGGGAGGTGCTCGCCACGATCAGGTGGGGCCAGGCGTCGACGACGGTCAGGCCGTCGCGGCCCAGGCCGGAGGCCAGGTCGGCGAGGGCTTCCTCCCAGGCGGGCCAGATCAGTTCCTCGAAGAGTCCGCCGCGCAGGGTACGGGCGAGGGTCTCGCCGAGGTCGGCGGCCACGGCGGCGGCGACCTCGTCCGGGGCCAGTTCCAGGGCCTCGGTGGGCAGCCAGTTCAGCCGGGCGGTGGCGGCGGGCAGGTCGGGCAGGCCCGCGGAGGTGGACTCCGCGGCGACGGTACGCATCCACTCGGCCAGCAGGGGGCGCCCACCGGGAGCGGCGGCGAGCCGGCGCACGACGTCCGGGCCGGGGGCGGCTTCGCCGAGGGCCTGGGCGGCGCGGTGGAACGCGGGCCGGAACCGCTGGTCGGCGGCGAGGGCGAGCAGGTCGCGCCGCTGGTCGGCCTGGGCCCAGTCCCGCAGGTTCAGCTGGGCGTTGGCATCGCGGTGGGGGTGGGGGTCGGCGACGGGGAGGCCGAGGGAGAGCAGGAGGTCGAGGAGGTCCACGTCCTGTACACCGATGTCGAGGACCGGCTGCCGGGCCGGGACCACGGTCGGGGTGGTGTCGGCCCCGGCGTCGTCCGGCCCGCCCCGCGCCGCGTCGAGTTCGGTGCGCAGCTGTCCGGCCGCGCGGGTGACGATGTCCAGCAGCAGCGGCGGGGTGGGGCGGGAGCCCCAGCCGCTGTGGCGGGCGGCGTGGAAGCGCTCCAGCCAGCCGGCGGCCCCGTCGGGGCTACGCTCCTCCGCGGGCCGGTCCGCCGCGGAGACGAGCCCGGCGGTGGCGCCGGACTCCTCGAGGACCTCCAGCCACAGGGCGCAGAGTTCGGCGCCGTGGTCGGAGGTCACGGGCGGGACGAGGCCGAGCAGGATGCCGCGGGTGGCCGGTACCCGGCGGGCGAGGCCGATGAGCGCGCCGCGGTGCGCCTTCCACCAGCCGTGGGCCGCGCGCAGGGTGGCGGGCAGGGGCAGCAGTTCGGCGAGGTGGTCCTGCTCCGCTTCGGTCCCGGCGATCCCGGCGGCCTTGGCGAGGCGGCGCAGTTCGACGGCGGCCTGCGCGGAGGGGGCCAGGCCGCCCGCGGTGCGGCGCACGCAGAGGCGGCGGAAGCGCTCGTACGCCTCGGCCGGGGCCACCCGCGCGGCCAGCTCCTTGCCGTAGCCGGTGAGCACCTTCACGGGGAGGGCGCCGGCCAGGGCGAATTCGAGGAAGACGGCGTCCAGCCGGTCCTCGTCGACGGCGAGGCCGTGCCGGGCCTCGCTGGTGCGGGCGCGGGTGAAGAGCTGGGCGGCGTAGGTGGTGTTGTCGACGGCGAGGAAGAGCCGGGCGGCCTGTTCGAGGAAGACGGGCAGGAAGTGCGGGACGGCGGCTTCCAATCGGCCGGCCAGTTCGAGGCAGCCGTCGAGGGTCGCCTTGGGCCGGGTCTTGACCTGGCGGGCCAGCCGGTCCAGTTCGGGGACGACGGCCAGCGCGTGGTGGCCGTCCTCGGGGTGGTGGACGAGCACCCAGGCGGGGAACCCGAGAGCCTGGCGGCGGCCGATGCCGACCACGGCCGGTTCGCCGTCGGGGACCAGCCCGAGGAAGCCCGCGGCGAGGTCCTCGGCCGCGCCCAGTTCGTCGGCGGCGAGGCGGACCACGACGCGGTCGTCGTCGAGCGCCGGGTGGCGGTAGGCGCGGGCGGTCAGGCCGACGGCGCCCGGTCCGGCGCCGGGGGTGCCGCTGGGCAGCACCGCGCCCGCTCTGAGCAGCAGTTCGGCCTCGCGCACGGTCTCCACACTCTCTCCCCGGTCCTGCTCCACGCGGTCCATTTCCCCGCGCTCCCGCTCCACGATGTCCTTCACGCCGTCCTCGTTCGTGTCCTGGCCGCTCGGGCCGGTGGTGGTGCCGTCGGCGTTCACGCGTCGCCGCCCTCTTCGATGCGGCGTCCCGCGTACAGCGCCGCGGCCATCCGCATCCCCTCGGACCAGGCCACCGGCCCGACCTCGGTCAGGCGCACGGCCCGGCCGTCCGCGTCGCTCCAGGTCAGCGCGCCGGTGCTCTGCTCCTCCTCCCAGTACGGTTCGCCGACCCAGACGGCGGCGGAGGTGGCGCGGCCCGCGTCGCGGACCGCGCAGGTCGCGTAGCCACCGGAGACCCGGTAGCCGAGGGAGGTGGCGCGTGCGGTGAGGCTGAAGCGCGTCGGGAACACCCCGCCCGCGAAGTCCCGGACCTCGAAGGCGTCGGCCACGGAGGCGGTGCTTCCCGGACCAGCGGCACCGGCAGCGGCGGCGCCCGGCCCGGGCTCGGCGGGCCGCTGCCAGGTGGCGCGGTGGATCTGCTCGACCCGCTGCTCGATGCCGAGTTCGGCCGCGAAGTCCCGTACGTCGTCCAGGTCGGGCAGCAGCACCGGGTGCGGCAGGGTCACCGTGCGCGGGGCCAGGCGCACCGTCTCGCCGTCGAGGTTGACCATCCGCAGTTCGCCGGAGGCGCTCGCGTCCCGCAGGAAGCCCGCCTCCTGCGGGTCCTCGCCGGTCACCACGAGGTCGCGCAGGGCGGCGCGCCAGGCCTCGTCGGGCCAGACCCGGGCGATCAGCGCGGTCGGCACCGGCAGGGAGGACACCATCCAGGTGTCCACCTGGGCCAGGCACTCGGCGGCGTGCCGGTCCAGCCATTCGGAGAGCCGGCGCAACCGGTCCACCTCGGGGTGTTCCCGCAGCGCCTTGGGCAGCGTCTTCAACTGCCGTCCCGCCGAGCGGCCCGCCGTGGACCGCGCCGCCACCCGCCCCTCCACCAGGGCGATCTCATACCCCTCGCCCGCCGCCAGCCATGCCATCAGCCCGTGCCCCTCCGCCTGTCCGATCAGGGTGCGCGCAGCCTGGACAGGGGGGTATGAAGCCCCCCTGAGCTGCGGCATGTCCGGAAGACTAGAGGGGCCCTCTGACAACGCCCGCGGCGCGGGGGCGAACCTGACGCGCGCTCAGCGCACCCGGTCGGCGAGGGCCGTGAACTGACCCCACGTCTGCTGTGGCGTGCGCGGGTCCCAGACCTTCTGGGCGAGGGCGGCCAGCGGCAGCCGGATCCCCTCGGCGACCTGTGCCTGGGTCTGGGACCCGGCCAGGTCGCACCAGACGGCGAGCCGGGCGCCCAGGATCTGCCCGGAGTAGCGGGCGGGGACGGCCTCGGTGCCGCGCAGGACGAGCGGGGTCCACTGTTCGTAGATGCGGCGGCCGGTCGGGTAGGTGAAGTCGTTGGGCTCGCCGAGGACGTAGTACAGGTACTCGTCGTTGAGGTTGACCACGGGGCGTCCCTCGCGCAGGTACTCCAGGGGCGGCCTGGCCCCGATCTCCTTGCCCGTCCAGTACTCGACCTCGATGTCCCGGGCGGCGGTGGCGGCGCCGCCGGTGAAGAAGCCGTCGTTCCACGCCTTGGGGACGCGTCCGGCGCCGCGGACCACGGCGGCGCGGTCGTTCAGCCAGCCGGTGGCCAGGTCCGCCACGCCGGCCCCGGCGCCGTACCGCTTCCGGGCGGCCGCGGCGAGCTGCGGGAAGGAGGCCTGCGGGTCCTTGACCACCAGTGCCTGGTATTCGTCGGCGCCGACGTGCCAGTACGCGCCCGGGAAGAGCGGCAGGTACTCGCGCAGCAGCGAGTCGACGAGCTTCGCGGCCGCGGGGTTGGATATGTCCACGGCGCCCTTGACGGCCCTGCCGTTCACATCGCGCAACTGCAGGGCGGGGTAGGCGCGCAGGACGGCGCCGAGGTGTCCGGGCGAGTCGATCTCGGGGACGACCTGGATGTGCAGGCTGCGGGCGAGGGCCACGATCCCGCGCACCTCGGCCTGGGTGAGGTGCGGGTCGGAGACGATCTCGGGGTGGCTGACGGAGGCGATGCGGAAGGCCTGGTCGTCGGAGAAGTGCAGGCCGAGCTGGTTGAGTTTGAGGTCGGCCATCTCGCGCAGCCTGTCCTCGATCCACGGGGCGGTGAAGTTCTTGCGGGCTATGTCGAGGTTCAGGCCGCGCTGCGGGCGGTCGGGCGCGTCCTTGACGGTGCCCTCGCCGATGGATCCCGCGGCGCGCACGGCCTGTTCGAGGGTGCGGGTGCCGTAGAAGACCCCGGCGTCGTCGGGACCGGTGATGCGGACGCCGCCGCCCTTCACGGTCAGGGTGTACGACTCGGGTACGGGCTTGGCGGCGCCGGCGGGTGCGGCGTCGAGGGCGAGCTGGACGTCGCCGGGGCGGGCCGGGCCGCCGTCCTCGGCGTAGCCGAGCTTCAGATCCCTGGCGAGGGCCTTCCCCTCGTCGGCGAGGGCGGCCGCGTTGCCGGGGGCGACGACGACCCGGGCCGCGGGGGCGGGTTTCCAGCCGGGGCCGCGGGCCGGGGCGAAGTCGCGGACGGCGGGGATGGTCCGCGGCGCTGTGGAGAGGGGGTAGCTGCGGCCCGGCGACGGGGCGGGGGCGCTGGGCGCCGTCGGATCCGGGCTGCCCGGGGCCGCCGGGGAGCTGGCCGCCCCGGTGGGCTGTGCGCGGTCGCTCGCGGGGGCCGACGTACAGCCGGGTACCGCGAGCGCGGCCACCGCGACGGCGATGGCCGTCGCGGTGGTGCGTATGTTCCCTGTTCGGCTGTTCCCTGTTCGGCCCATGGTCACCTCATCCCCCACCAACCTCCCACCGGCCGGCGCGCTACGCGACCCGAACCGGCACCTCCGCTTCCGCCGAGGCCGTCGCGGGGGCCGGGCCGGGGGCCGGGGCGGTGGCTGTCCCGGCGGCCGCCGGGCCGCCCGCCGCGACCAGCCGTCCGGTCCGTGCGGTACGGCGCTCCAGCGCTCCGGAGACCAGGGCGAGGACCAGGGCGGAGGCGGCGAGGGCGGCGCCGACCCAGTTGGGGGCGGTCCAGCCCAGGCCTCCCGCGATGACGAGCCCGCCGAGCCACGCCGCGAGGGCGTTGCCGAGGTTGAAGGCGCCGATGTTCACGGCGGAGGCCAGGGTGGGCGCGCCCGCGGCCTGGTCGAGCACTCGCTTCTGGAGCGGCGGCACGGTGGCGAATCCGAGGGCGCCGATCAGGGTGATGGTGATCGCGGCGGCGGCCTTGTGGTGCGCGGTCACGGTGAACAGGGCCAGTACGAGCGCCAGCGCGCCCAGCGTCCCGTACAGCATCGGCATCAGGCGGCGGTCGGCGAAGCGGCCGCCCAGCAGGTTGCCGCCGACCATGCCGAGGCCGAAGAGGACGAGCAGCCAGGTGACGGAGGTGCCGGCGAAGCCCGCGACGTTCGTCATCATCGGGGTGATGTAGGTGATGGCGGCGAAGACCCCGCCGAAGCCGAGCACGGTCATCGCCATGGCGAGCAGGACCTGGACGTTGCGGAAGGCGGCCAGCTCGTGGCGGATCCGTACGCCCTCGGGCCGCGGCAGGTCGGGGACGAGCCGGGCGATGCCGAGCAGGCCGAGGACGCCGAGCCCGGCGACGATGACGAAGGTGACGCGCCAGCCGAGGTGCTGGCCGACGAGGGTGCCGAGCGGGACGCCGACGACGTTGGCGACGGTGAGCCCGGTGAACATCATGGCGATGGCGCCCGCCTTCTTGTCGGGGGCGACCAGCTCGGCGGCGACGACGGCGCCGATGCCGAAGAAGGCGCCGTGCGCGAGGGAGGCGAGCACCCGCCCGGCCAGCATGACGCCGAAGGCGGGGGCCAGGGCCGAGAGCAGGTTGCCCGCGATGAACAGGCCCATGAGCAGCATCAGCATGCGCTTGCGCGGGATCCGGGTGCCGAGGACGGTCATCAGCGGCGCGCCGAGCACGACGCCGAGGGCGTAGCCGGTGACCAGGAATCCGGCGGTGGGGATCGAGACGCCGTAACCGGCGGCGACCTCGGGCAGCAGGCCCATGATCACGAACTCGGTGGTACCGATCCCGAAGGCCCCGATGGCGAGGGCGAGGAGTGCGAGTGGCATGGGGGGAGCCCTTCAAGGTTTCAAGGGGTGTGCTGTGGGGGCGCCGAGGGCGTGTCGCGGAGGGGCGGACAGCTTGCCCGGGCGCCTTACAAGCGTCCACATTAATTGCACGCGCGGGATATTTGCAAACGCGGGCTATTGCGGATGTGTCCTATCCTGAAGGGGTGCGCGCGCCCGGCGCGTCACGCGAGGAGGACCCCATGACCGCCACGGACGGCGCGCTGACCGCCCTCTCCCAGGGCTGGTGCGCGCTCTCCCTGCTGCACGGCAGGATCGAGACCCACATCGAACGGGCCCTCCAGGCGGGCCACGGGCTCAGCGTCCGGGAGTACTCGCTCCTCGACGTCCTCAGCCGGCAGCACAGCGGGCCGGGCGGGCACCTGCGCATGCACCAGGTCGCCGATTCGGTGGTGCTCAGCCAGAGCGCGACGACCCGCCTGGTCACGCGGCTCGAAGACCGCGGGCTGCTCAGCCGCTACCTCTGCGACACGGACCGCCGGGGCATCTACACCGACGTCACCGAGGCCGGGCTGACGCTGCTGGCGTCGGCCCGGCCCACGAACGACCGCGCCCTGCGCGAGGCCCTGGACACGGCTTCCGCCAACCCGGAACTCGCGCCGCTGGTCGCGGCCGTCACCGGGGCGGCGAGCTGACCCCGGAGCTCGGGCGCGCGGAGCTCCCCGGAGCGGCCGTCCCGGTCTGAGAGGGGCTCGCGCTGGGGACCGCGCTCGGGCTCGTGCTCGGGCCCGGCGTGCGGGGCGGCTGGGGCGACGACCCGCCCCGGGAGGCCGAGGGCCCCGGGGACGGCGGAGCGGAGGCGCTGCCGGACGGACCCTGCGAGGGAGCGACGGACGGCGCGGGCCGCGCCCCCGACACGCCGGGGGTGGGGGTCGGCGACGGCGCGGGCAGCGAGGGCGGGGACGCGGGCGGCACGGGGCGCGGGGCCTGATCGGGCGCGAGGGCGACGTACCCGACGGCGATGGCCGCGGCCGCGGCGAGCCCGGCCAGGGGCAGGGCGAACCGGCGCGGCGGCAGGTACGCCAGCCGCCGCAGGTGCGGGCCGGGGGGATCGGCGGGGCGCAGCTCGCGGACGGTGACCTGCTCGGCCCGTGCCGACAGCGCCGCCCGCAGCCGCCGCTCCACGGGCCGCTCCCCGTCACCGTCCCCGCCGTCCGTCCCGCCGCCGCCGAAACCGTCGCCTCCGCCGAAACCGGGGGCGACGGCGTGCGGAACGGGAGCCTGACCGCCACCGGGACGGTGCCGCCCCCCGGCGGGACGCGCCTCGGCCACGGGCCGCTGCCCGGGCGCGAAGGCGTCGGGGGCGGAGGGGGCGGAGGGGGCGGAGGGGGCGGAGGGGGCGGGCGTGAACGTCGGCGGCGCGGCGGCGGAGCGGGTACCCGGGGTACGGGCTGCGCCGGGAGTCGGGGTGCCCGGGGTGCGGGGCGGGCGGGGCGGGCGGGGGGCGGGCGGGGTCATATCCGGCCTTCCAGGATGCGCTCCAGCGCGTCCAGGGCGCGGCTCGCGGTCGACTTCACCGAACCCCGGCTGATCCCGAGGGTGGCGGCTATCTCCGCCTCGCTCAGGTCGGCCCAGTAGCGCAGCACGAGCACCTCGCGGCGGCGCGGGGTCAGGCGGCCGAGGGCGGCCAGTACTTCGCGGTGTTCCTCGTCGAGGACGACGTACTCCTCCGCGGACGGTACGTCGGCCGCCGCGGGCGGGGTCCAGGCCCGGACCGTACGCCTGCGGCGCAGCACGGAGCGGGCGGTGTTGACGACGGCCGTCCGCAGGTAGCCGAGCGCGTTGTCTATCTCGGTGATCTGTTCGCCGTGGCGCCGGTACAGGGCCGTGAAGGCGTCCTGGACCACGTCCTCGGCGGTGGCCTGGTCGTCCACGAGGAGCACCGCCAGCCGGACCATCCGCAGCCGGTGCGCGTGGTAGAGCTCGGTGACGGTGGGCGGCTGCTCGAACGCGTCGCCGTCCGCGCCCGCGAAACCCCCCGGGAAGGCGGCCGGGGCGGCGCCCGCTCCCGGGAACGGGAACGCCTGCCCGGGCCCCTCCCCGACGCGCCGCTCGCGCGCGAGCAGTCCGCGCCACCCGCTCAGCGAACGCGGCCAAGGCAAGGTGAGCAGCACGCGGGCGCCCCGCCCCGCCCGGCCGGAGCCGGGCAGGACGAGGCGCATGTGCGGTGCGGGCCGCGGCAGCGCGGCGGGGTACGGCATGAGCAGGGCGTTCCTCGCGTGGAGCACGTCAGCCGTTGGCGCGGCGCCGGACGGCGTACAGGGTGCCGGCACCCGCGATGACGAGCACCGCGGCGCCCGCACCGATCGCGATGGTGGCCGGGTTGCCGCCAGTATGCGCGAGCTCCGGACCGGCGGACGAGGAGGGGGTGGCGGCGGGCGCCGCGCCGGGGGTGGACGGCGAGGAGGAGGGGGTGCCCGGGGTCACCACCGAGGGGGCGGTGCTGGGCTCCGCGCTGCCCGAGGGGCGCGGGGCGGCGGTGGCGGGGCTGCTCGGGGAGGAGCTCGGCCGGGCGGTGGAGGGGGCGCTGGGGGCCGCGCTGGGCGAGGCACTCGGCGCCGTGCTGGCCGAGGGCGCCGGAGCGGCCGCGCCGGCGGCGTACGCGGGGGCGGCCAGGGAGGCGAGCGCTCCGGCGGCGGCGACGGCGAGGGCCACGCGGCGGACGGCCGGGGCGACGGGACGGGCGGCGGAGCCGGAAGCGCGCTTGACGATCTTCAAGGTGGTTCTCCACGGTCGGGTGAAGGACGCGGTATTGCGCCCTTCACCCCCGCACGACGCGCGACCGCGGCCGAGGTTGCCGACGTTCCCGAAAAACTTTTCCCGGATGTTCCGGAGGTGGATCTGCGGGGCCTGATGTACGGCGATGCGCCCCGGCGGGTCAGGGCGCCGCGGCCCGGCCCCGGGGGCGCGCGCCGGTCACCTGGCGCAGCGCGGTGCCCAGGACCGCGATCCCCTCCTCGATCTCGCTCGCGGGCCCGGCCGCGTAGCCCAGCACCAGCCCCGGCGGCCCGGGGCGCACCCGGTGCCACGACAGCGGATGCGCCTTGACCCCCGCGGCGAGCGCGACGGCGGCGAGTTCGGTGTCCACGAGGCCGGTACCCGCGCCTCCGGTCCGCGAGCCCCCGGCGCGCGAACCCCCGGTCCGCGGCGCGGGGTCGAAGGTGACCGTCAAGTGCAGCCCGGCCGCCGCGCCGTGCACCCGCGCTCCGGGCAGGTGCACCGCGATGGCCCGCAGCATCGCGTCCCGGCGCGCCCGGTGGCGTCGGCGTACGAACCGCAGGTGCCGCTCCAGCTCCCCCGACGTCATGAGGTGGGCCAGTACCAGCTGCGGGAGGGCCGCGTTGCCGAGGTCGGCGTTGCGTTTGGCCGTGACGACGGCCTCGCGGTGGCGCTCGGGGACGAGGAGCCAGCCCACCCGGATCGCGGGGGCGAGGAGTTTGGAGACGCTGCCCGCGTAACAGACCCGCTCGGCCAGCAGTGAGCGCAGCGCCGGGACCGGAGCGCGGTCGTAGCGGTGCTCGGCGTCGTAGTCGTCCTCGATGATCAGCCCGTCCTCCTCGGCGGCCCAGCGCAGCAGGTCGCGGCGGCGCTCGCCGTCCAGCACCACACCGGTCGGGAACTGGTGCGCGGGGGTCAGCAGGACGGCCTTCGCACCGCCGGCCCGCAGCGCGTCCACGCGCAGGCCGCCCTCGTCCACCGGTACGGGCACGGTGGTGAACCCCCCGTACTCCAGCTGCTGGCGGGCCCCGAGCGAGCCGGGGTCCTCCACGGCGATCCGGTCCACCCCGTCCGCCCGCAGTACGGCCCCGAGCAGGGCGAGCGCCTGGGCCACGCCCGCTACGACGATCACCTCGCCCGGGTCGGCCCGGATCCCCCGGCTCCGGGCGAGCCACTCCGCGACCGCCGCGCGCAGCACCGGGGCGCCCCGGGCATCCCCGTAGCCGAAACCGGACGGCGGCAGGCTCCCCAGTACGGCGCGTTCGGCCCGCAGCCAGGCGGCCCGCGGGAACGCCGCGAGGTCGGGGACGCCGGGCGAGAGGTCGATCCGGCAGGCGGCGGCCCGCAGCGCGTCGATCGCCCCCTCCCGGGCGCCCGCGCCGAACAGCGCCCCGGCCGCCCGCGCCCCCGCTTCCGGCGCGGCGGTCCCGGTCGCCGCGGGGGCGGTCGCGGCGGTCCCGATCGCGGCGTTCGCGGGGCCGACGGCGCCGGGCGCCGCGCCCCCCGGACCGCCTCGGAGCAGCTGTTCGGCGCGGGCCTGGGTGACAAGTCGTTCGGCGGGCTGCCGATCGACACCAGCTGGCTGGCCGTCT